>NZ_JBWKZU010000001.1:0-276238 GCF_059424825.1 Acidovorax sp. GW101-11A03
GTGTCTCAGAGCCAGGGCACGCGGCGCGGGCGCCAGCGGCGCGTGCTGGCCCACACCGGGGGCCGGGGCGGCGGCGGCGTCCAGCTCCTGCGCCAGGGCCTGCTGCACGGCTTGCAGGGCGGCGGGCAGCGCGGCCACCAGAGAGCCCAGGGCGGTGCGGTCCAGCGCATGGGCCGCTTCTTCGATGCGCTGGGCCAGCGTCTGCACGGGCGCCAGCGCCAGGTTGCCCGCCGCGCCGCGCAGGCGATGGGCCAGGGCGCGGGCGCCGTCCATGTCGTGCTGGGCCACCAAAGCCTGCAGCGCGGCGGGTGCGGTGTCGTATTCGCCCACAAACCGCGCAATCGCGTCGCGCAGCAGCGCGCGCTGGCCCCACAGGCGGGTGCCGCGCTCCCAGTCGATGGCGGTGTGCGCATGCGCCGTGGGCACCGGCACGGGGGCCAGGCTGGCCAGCGAGGACGCGGCCGTCAGCGCGCCCCAGCCCGATGTGGCGGGCTCGGGCTGCAGCTTGAGCACGCGGGCGATCTCGCGGAACAGGCGGGCGGGCTCCAGGGGTTTGCTGGCAAAACCGTCCATGCCCGCAGCGCGCGCGTTGCGCCGGTCCTGCTCCAGCACGCTGGCCGACAGCGCGATCACAGGCACGGGTTTGCGGCGCTGTTCCTGCTCAAACGCGCGCATGCGGCGCGTGGCCTCCAGGCCGTCCAAACCGGGCATCTGCAGGTCCATCAGCACCAGGTCAAAGCGGCCTGACTGGAAGGCCGCCACGGCCTCTTCACCGTCGCGGGCGATGGTGGTCTGGTGGCGGCCCTTGTCCAGGTGGATCTGCAGCAGCTCGATGTTGGCGGGCACGTCGTCCACCGCCAGGATGCGCAGCGGCGGCAGCTTCACGGCATGGCCGGGGGTGGCCACGGCCTCGGTGGCCTGGCCCAGGGGCAGCGGCAGGCACACGGTGAAGGTGGTACCCACGCCCAGGGTGCTGCGCACGCTGATGCTGCCGCCCATCAGCTCGACCAGCTGGCGCGAGATGGTGGTGCCCAGGCCCGTGCCGCCAAACTGCCGGGTAGTGGACGCATCGGCCTGCGCGAAGGGGTCGAAGATGCGGTCCAGGTGCTGGGCAGCGATGCCGATGCCGGTGTCTTCCACCTCCATCACCAAGGTGCCGTCCCGGTAATCCAGGCGCAGCAGCACATGGCCGCGCTGGGTGAACTTGAGCGCATTGCCCAGCAGGTTAAGCAGCACCTGCTGCAGCCGCAGCGCGTCGCCGCGCAGGTAGGGCGGCACCTGTTCGGTGGTGATGCATTGCAGCTCCAGCCGCTTCTTGGCGGCGTGGATGCGCAGCGAGGCCAGGATCTGGTCGCACACCTCGGGCAGGGAGAAGTCGGCGATCTCCAGCTCGACCGCACCTTTTTCGAGCTTGGCCGTGTCCAGGATGTCGTTGAGCAGGCGCAGCATGGAGCGCGCCGAGTGCTGCACGGTGCCCAGGTGGCGGCGCTGCTGCGCGTCCATGGGGGTGTCGAGCAGGGCCTCGGTGAAACCGATGATGGCGTTCATGGGCGTGCGGATCTCGTGGCTCATATTGGCCAGGAAGGTGCTGCGCGCCGCAGCGGCCTGCTCGGCGCGGTCCTTGGCGGCGCGCAGCTCCTGCTCCATCGCGCGGCGCTGGCTCAGGTCGGTGGCAAATTTGACGACCTTGAACGGCCGGCCCTGCGCGTCGAAGATGGGGTTGTAGGTGGCCTGGATCCAGATGCGCCGCCCGCCCTTGCCCAGGCGCTGATATTCGCCGCCTTCCAGCTTGCCATCGCGCAGTTGTTGCCAGAACGCGGCGTAGGCATCGCTCTGCGCATAGGCGGGCTCGCAGAACATGCGGTGGTGCTGGCCCACGATTTCGTCGAGCCGGTAGTCCATCAGCTCGCGGAAGTTGGCGTTGGCGGTGATCACATGGCCCTGCAGGTCGAACTCGGCCACAGCCAGTGCGCGGTCGATGGCGCGCACGGTGCTCTCGAACTCGGCGTTGCGTTCCTTGAAGACCGTCATGTCCATGATGACGCCGTCGATCCACTGCACCTCACCGTCCGGGCCCACCACGGGGCGCCCGCTTTCGGACACCCAGCGCATGCGGCCCTGGCGGTCCACCAGGCCAAACTCCACATGGTAGGGGCGGCGCAGCGCAATGGCGGCCGAGACCTCGTTCCACAGGCGCGGCACCTCGTCGGGCACCGTGAGCTGCGTGAAGTTGATGCGGCCTTCCAAAAAGTCCTGCGGCGTCCAGCCCGTGAGCGCCGTCACGGCGTCGCTGACGAACAGCATGGTCCAGTCCGCGTCATGGCGGCAGCGAAAGCTCACGCCCGGGATGTTGCCCATCAGCGAACGCAGGCGCTGCTCGCTGTCGCGCAGCTCCTGCTCCATCGCGCGGTGCTGGCTCAGGTCGCCGATGAAACCCACAAACACCGGGTCGCCATCGAGCTGCACACGCCCCACCGAAATGCGGATGGGCACCGTGCTGCCGTCGCGCCGCAGGGCCAGCACCTCGCGGCTGCTGCCCCCCACCACCCCGCTGCCCTGCCCGGCCAGGTAGCGCTGCAGGTAGCCGTCGTGCCGCGAACGGTCGGGCTCGGGCATGAGCATGGACAGGTTCTGCCCCAGCACCTCGGCGGCAGACCAGCCCAGGATGCGCTCGGCCGCTGCGTTGAACGACTGCACCACACCCCGGGCGTCGATCATCACGATGCCATCCACCGTGGTTTCGGCAATCGCGCGCAGCCGCGACTCGCTCTGGCGCACCTTCATGAACATCTGCCGGTAGCGCAGGCCAGCGTTGATGGCCACCACCAGCAGGCCGATGGCCACGGCCACCACCGCCACGGCCACGGCGAGCGAGGTGCTTTCGGCGGCAGCCAGCAGCTCCAGTTCGTCGGGTGCATCGGTGAACCTGAGCGCCGCCATGCCCGTGTAGTGCATGCCCGCAATCGCCAGGCCCATCACCGCCCCGGCCGCGCCATTCAGGTACAAGGCACGCCACTGCACCACACGCTCCAGCCCGAAGCGCACCCACAGCGCCACAATGGCCAGCAGCACCGCCACCAGCACCGAGGCCACAAACCCCCAGGGGTCGTAGCGCATCACGCTGGCCCACTGCGATGCCGCCATGCCGATGTAGTGCATGGCGCCAATGCCCGCGCCCACCAGCACACCGCCCACCACCAGGGCCATGCGGCCCACCGTGCGGCGCATCAACAGCCCCAGCGCGATCCACGACGCCAGCACGCTGGGCAGCATGGACACCACCGTGGTCACAGCATCGAACTGCCCGCGCGCGCACACGGCAAACGCCAGCATGCCGATGAAGTGCATGGCCCAGATGCCGCCGCCCAGCGCCAGCGCGCCCGAGCCCCGGGCCATCTGGCGCATGAAGCCGGTGTCTGCCCGCCGGGCCAGGGCCGCCATCTGCAGCGCCAGCACCGAGGCCAGCACCGCCATCAGCACCGACAGCGCCACCAGCCACGGGTCGTGCTGCGCCCACAGCAAGGGGTAGGCCGGCGCGTTGGAGAGAAGAAAGGAGTCCAGCATGAAGTTCGCCCATGGCAACCCGGTGGTTGCCATCATTTGTATCCCATTGTCACGCCCCGGCGCCTTCGGGACTCCCCGCCCCACCGGGCCGCCGGGCGGCAGAGATCAGGGGGCGCCAACGCGTCAGTGGGCCACCACCTTGCCCCATTCGCGCTCGTAGGTGTGCACCAGGGCCTGGTTGGACAGGCGGTTCACCTCGGCGGGCACCCGCGCCATGTCCAGCGGGAAGTCGAACAGCAGCGGCAGCGACGGCCGGCTCAGAAACCGCAGGCCGTCCGGCAGGGCCTCGGGCATGCGCCAGGGCCGGCGGCTGGCCACCACATAGCCCCATTCGCCAAAGCTGGGCACATGGGCGTGGTACGGCGCGGTTTGCAGGCCCACGGATTCCATGGTCTGCACCACCGTCCAGAAGCTCTGGCGCGCCACCAGCGGCGAGGTGGTCTGCACCACGGCATAGCCGCTGGCCGCCAGGCGCTTGTCCAGCAGCGCATAGAAGCTGTTGGTGTAGAGCTTGCCGATCGAGAAGTTGGTGGGGTCCGGAAAGTCCACCACGATCACATCAAAAGTGTCCGCACCTTGCTGCAGCCAGCCAAAGGCGTCGGTGTTGACGATCTTCACCTTGGGGTTTTGCAGCGCGTGGTCGTTCAGGCGCGCAAGCGCGGGGTTCTGGCTGAAGATCTGCGTCATGGCCGGGTCCAGCTCGACCAGGGTGACGGATTCCACCGAGGGGTACTTGAGCACTTCGCGCACGGCCATGCCGTCGCCACCGCCCAGCACGGCCACCCGCTTGGGCGCCCCGTGGGCCGCCATGGCGGGGTGCACCAGGGCCTCGTGGTAGCGGTACTCGTCGCTCTGCGAAAACTGCAGGTTGCCGTTGAGGTAGAGCCGATGCCCCGCGCGCCCCTGGGTCACCACGATGCGCTGGTAGGGCGATGCGGAGGTGAACACGATGCGGTCCTGGTAGAACTTGTCCTCGGCAAAACTCGTGATGTGCTCGGCCCCCGCCAGCGCGGCCAGCAGAATGCCCAGCACCATCACGCAGGCCGCCAGGTGGGCCTTGAGCCGCCGCAGCTCGTGCCGGAACAGCCACACCGCCCACAGCGCCACCGCCGCGTTCATCACGCCAAACAACAGCCCCGTGCGGATGAGCCCCAGGTGCGGCACCAGCAGCAGCGGAAACGCCATCGACACCGCCAGCGCCCCCAGGTAGTCAAACGTGAGCACCTGCGAGACCAGGTCCTTGAGCGCCACGTTGCGCTTGAGGATGCGCATGACCAGCGGAATCTCCAGCCCCACCAGCGTGCCCACCATGAGCACCATGCCGTACAGCAGAAACCGGAAGGCCCCTGGCGTGTAGGCATTGGCCAGAAACAGCGTGGCAGGCAACAGCCCACCGACCAGCGCGACCAGCAGCTCAATGCGCAAAAAATGCGCAGGCAGCTGCCGCTCAAAGTACCGCGACAGCCACGAGCCCACGCCCATGGCAAACAGGTAGGTGCCGATGATGGTGCTGAACTGCAGCACCGAATCGCCCAGCACATACGACGCGAGCGCACCCGCCGCCAGCTCGTACAGCAGCCCGCAGGCGGCCACGACGAAGACGCTGATGAGCAGGGCGATTTCGATGGGGCGGGGGCCGGTCGGGGCGGCCAGGGCCTCGGGCGGGGAGGCGGACGGGGTCAAATCAGGTTCCAAGGCGGTCACCAGCGCGCGCCAGAGGCAGGCGCTGCATCAGGCTGATGGCAGGGGTCAGTGAATCGCCGCCGCCACGATGATGCTGATGCCCAGGCACATCGCGGCCACCACCAGGGCCAGGGCCTGGTTCTGCTTTTCGACAATTTCGCGCCACAGGTCGTAGGGCGTGATCTTGTCCACGATGACAAAACACAGCCAGAAGATGATGACGCCAATGATGGCGTAGAGGATGGACCCGAGAAATGCTGCGGGTTTGAGCCATTCGAATCCCATCATGGTGTGATCTCCTTGAAACGTGGTGTCAGTGACAGTGGCTGGTGAACGGTGGACAAGCAGATACGCCGCACTACTTGTGGCTGCCGCCCGACGAATATCCGCCATACGAGCCCCCCGAGCTGCGGTAGCTGGAGGACGAGGAACAGTTTTCGACCCGGGGATCGCAGCTGGAGCAGCGGCTCAGCAAGATGAGCAGGATCAGGATCACGACCGCGAGCAGGATGATGGTGCCGCAGCCCAGGCCCGACTTGGCTACAAAAGGCCCCGGGTCATCGCGCTGCAGCACGTCCTTCTTGTCTTCGAGCTTGAAGGCCTTGGCTACGGTGTCGCTGGAAATTTTGTCGCCCGCAGACCAGGTGATCTCGTTCGGGCTCTGCTCCATCGACAGCAGCCCCTTGCTGCTGGCGAAGTCGCGGTTGGTGGTCTTCTGCCCGCGCGTGACCTGCCAGTAGAACTCGCCCAGCACGTAGGTGGTCTCGGCCTCGTAGGTGTACTTGAGGTCGTACTTGGTGCCCATGTACGTGGCCGAGCGGCCCGTGGCCGCCATCTGCGGCGCGCCGGTGGTGGGGCGCACCATGCTCCAGCCTTCTTCGGAATCGACCAGGAACGCAAAACCGCGCTTCTGGTTGTACAGCAGATACTCGCTCCAGCCAAAGTGTTCGTCGTCGCCGGGCTCCACGCCCATGCGGTGCTGAAAGCCCACCACCTGCCAGTGCACGCCCTGAAGCTGCCCCTTGCTGCCCAGCGGGATGAGGGGCTGCACGGGCTCGTCCTGCTCGGCCGAGCGCAGTTCGCCACCCACGCCGCTGTCCAGGCTGATGATGCTGGCGCATGAGCCGCAGGTGATGCTTTTGGTGCCCGCCAGCTTCACCTCCACCGGCGCACCGCAGTGCGGGCAGTTGAACTGGCGGCCTTTTTCGTCCTTGGCCGATTCGTCCTTGAGGCCCTGCAGCTGCAGGTCTTCGAGCAGCACGGCGCGGCCGCGCTCCACATTAGGCGGGGTGTGGCCGTAGTCGATGCTGACCACTTCGCCGTCGCTGCTCCGCAGCTCCACCATGCCAAAGGGCTGGCCCAGCGGCGGCAGTTTGGGCAACTCGCCCTGGGCCGAGATCAGCTGCGCCTGGCCGGTGTAGGCCACGCTGTAGGGCTTGCCGTTGATGGCCGTGGTGGTGCCGATGCGAAAGCGCTCGGGCGCAGGCATCTCGCGGCCGGGGTCGATGGGCCGGGTGAAGACGTAGGCGCCGTTGTCCTCGCCCAGCGTGGCCAGGGTGCCGTCGTTCAGGAAGGCGGCCCATTCGGTCCACACGCCCGCGTCGCCCTTGTACTGCAGGCGGCCGATGAGGGTGAAGGGCACATCCTTGCCATCGAGCTGGATGCGCCCGCTGGCCATGAGCTGCAGCGGGCTGTGGTCGTCGAACAGCTCGGCCATCTTGCCCAGGCGCGTGAGCACCTCGCCACTGCGCACGACCGTGCTCTGGCAGTAGCCACACACGGCGTGCGTGGACTGCGCGCTCTTGAACTCCACCGGCGCGCCGCAGCCGGGGCAGGGCGCGCGGTAGTAGCGCTGGGTGGGGTCGGTGGCCATCGTCTGGAGTGTTCTGCCTGCGCCGCATCACGCGGCTTTGGAGCTTTTTAGGCCCCTTGCGCGCGTCCCTCCTGCGAAGACAGCTATATTTATGATAGCAATTGAGTCAAAAGGTGTGGCACACCTTCTAGACCAGCTTCTTGAGCAGCTCGGCCTTCTTGGTGTCGAACTCTTCCTGCGTAAGGATGCCCTTGGACTTGAGGTCGCCCAGCTTTTCGAGCGTGGCCATCACTTCTTCGGGCTTCACGCCCACCGGAGCAGCAGCAGTCTGCGCTGCTGCCGGGGCCACGGGGGCCTGCAGGCCTTGCTGCAGGTTCTGCGCCAGCACCTGGCCCAGCGCCACGCCCGCACCCAGGCCCATGGCGTCGCCCGCAATGCCGCCACCGCCACCGCTGGCTTCGGCAAACTTGGGGATGGCCTGCGCCGTCTGGTACTGCATGAACTTGGCCATGTCATTGCCAACCATGCCCATGCCGATTTTCTGGTCGAGGATCTTCTGCAGCTCTTCGGGCAGCGAGACGTTCTGCACCGTGAGGGACTCGATCAGGATGCCCAGCTTGGCAAAGATCGGCGCGAGCTCCTTGGTCAGCGCATCGGCAAACATGACCTGGTTGGCCGCCAGGTCCAGGAACGGCAGGCCGCTGCCCGCAATGGCGTTGCTGATGTTCTGCAACACCAGGCCACGCAGCTGGCCTTCGAGGTCGGCCACGGGGTAGGACTCGCGCGTGCCCGATATCTCGGTGTGGAACAGCTTGGGGTCGGCGATGCGGAAGGCGTAGTTGCCGAACGCGCGCAGGCGCACGGCGCCAAAGTCCTTGTCGCGGATCGTGATGGGCTGGGGCGTGCCCCATTTCTGGTCGATCTGCTGGCGCGTGCTGAAGAAGTACACATCGCTCTTGAAGGGGGACTCAAAGAGCTTGTCCCAGTTCTTGAGGTACGTGAGCACCGGCAGCGTCTGCGTGGTGAGCTTGTAGGTGCCGGGGCCAAACACGTCGGCCACCTGGCCTTCGTTCACGAAGATGGCCATCTGCGACTCGCGCACCACCAGCGTGCCGCCGTTCTGGATTTCCATGCCCGCCATGGGGAAGCGCCAGGCCAGCGTGCCGTCCCCCTCTTCGGTCCACTGAATGATGTCAATGAACTGTTTCTTGATGAAGTCCATGAGGGCCATGTGTGCTCCCAAAGCAAAAGAGGGGTTGAAAAGAGCGGCCATCATAGCAACGGGGGCGAGGGCCTGATCGCACTATTTTTGCCCCTTTGTGTGAACCAGTTCACACGCACCAGCCCTGTGTTTGCGATAGGCGCTGCGGGGCACTCGATCACTGCAGCTTGATAGCGACTATCTCCGCCTTAGCAATGATCAATTGGCTTTTGCTATTGCGAATCACTACCATTTCTCCATCGCTGCACATCCCCCTGCAGCCTGTCGAAAAAAGGAGTCCGCCATGTCCCACATCCGCCGCGCCGCACGCCACAACAAGACCATGCTGATGAAGACCGGCAGCTACTACCTGATTCACATCGGCGTGGCAGCGATGGTGGCCTATGCCGTCACGGGCAACCTGTGGGCCTCGCTCACGCTGAGCCTGCTGGAGCCCACGGTGCAGGCCGTGGCCTTCTTCTTCCACGAAAAGGCCTGGGACCGGGTGGCGCGGCGCGATGCCAGCGGTGGCAATACCCCAACCGCCGCCAGCCCGGCCACGATGCAGGCCGCTTGATTGAACCCTCACCCGAAGGAGCCCACCATGTACAGCATCCCTCTGCGCAGCCGCACCAGCACGGGGCTGGCCTTCCAGCGCTGGCTGGTGCACCGGCTGGCTAGTTTGGCATCGGCCGGTTGACCCGCCGAACGCCCGCCAAGGCCAGAAGCAACAATGCCCCGACCAGCAGGGCATTGCATGGGGACCAGGACGAAGGCTTGCTGCGAATCAGGCCTTCACATCCAGCAGCGAACCCATCATCTCGTCCTGCGTCTTGATGGTCTGCAGGTTGGCCTTGAAGGCGTAGGTGGCCGATATCTGCTCCACCGCCTCTTTCTCCAGCGCCACGCCCTCGGCCTCTTGCTGGCGCTGCACCGTGGCGCGCACACCGGCGCTGTCGGCGGCCTCTTCCTGCGCCACCACCTGGCGGCGGTAGTTGGGCGTGTTCATGTTGGCCACGTTGTTGGCCGAAGCGTCCAGCCGCAACTGGGCGGCCTGCAGGCCTGAACTGCCAATCGAAGAAATGGTTGCCATGGTTATGCCCCGCAAAAAAGCGCCAAACGCTAATGAGACCAGCAAAACCCGAATTGTCCGCCTGCACCGCTGCGCAGGCAAGCCGGAGCGATCAACCATGCGCCTGCAGCAGGCATTGCGCAAACGCCTGCGCCGCACGCGGCGGCTGGGGCGACTTGCGCAGCACGCTCACAAACTGGCAGCGGTAATGGAACTGCGCGGGCGACACCGCCTGCATGAGCCCCTGGCGCTCGAAACCCTCAGCATAGTGGTCGGGCAAAAAACCCAGGTAGCGGCCCGACAGGATCAGCGTGGCGATCGACTCCTGATCGAACCCCGTGGCCTTGCGCGGCAGGCGGGTGCTGTGGCTCAGCTCCATGTTGGGGGAGTGGTAGCCCAGGCCCGCAAACTGGTAGGCGCGCAGTGATTCCCAGGTGAGCGTGGCGTGGTCCCCGCCAAACAGCGGGTGGCGCGCGCCGCAGTACAGCAGCATGGTTTCGGCGAACAGGTCGGCATAGACCAGGCTTTGCGACGTGCGGTGCGCCGGGATGATGCCCACATGGAAGCTGCCGTCGATGAGCCCGCGCTCGATGGCCGGGATGGACGCCACGTGCATCTGCAGGCTCACCTCGGGCGCCTGCTGGGCGAAGAGCGCAATCGCATCACCGATGTGCGCGGCCGGGTTGCTGGCCGTCTTGTCGAACACGGCCACCTCCAGCCGCCCGCCCATGCGGCGGTGGATGTCGTCAATGCTGCTGCGGAAGCCGTCCACGGCGGACAGCAGGCGCAGGGTTTCGTCGTACACGCGCTGGCCCTCGGCCGTGAGCGCAAACCCGGCCCGGCCCCGGCGGCACAGCGTGAGGCCCAGGCGGGTTTCCAGGTCCTTCATGTGGCGGCTCACGGTGCTGGTGCCGATGTTCAGCTCCAGCTCGGCGGCCGACATGCCACCGCACTCCACCACCGCCTTGAACACCTGCAAAAGACGCAGGTCCATGTCGCTGAGCTGGCCCAGTACGGCGCGGTGTTTGGGGGAAGGGTGGGGCAGAGGTGTTTTTACTTGCATAAACCGTCAAGTAAACATTGATATTGGAGTATTGGAGAGATTAACAGGCAGCGCAACAATGCTTTAGAACCTGTTCAAAGTCTTTTCGGGGATCGCATTGGAGTGCAATCGGGATGAGTGGATGTTTCGGATGCGCCGCATGGGCTCGTGCCCATGCAAGCAGCCGGAGCATTCAATCGCCCGATTTCACTCCAACCCTTCGGGCAAGTGCCTTGCCGGGCGGTCTGCGGCGTTGCGGCGCTTGTGGATAGCGGGGCTATCCACTGCGCACCGCGCCTTGCATCCCATCCCGGCAAGGTACTTGTGCGCCCCCGAAAAGACTTTGAACAGGTTCTAACGTCAAGCCCCAGGCCGCTGGGGTTGTCTGCCTTTTTTCGCCGCCTTTGCACTGGAGAACCCCATGAGCTTCGTCAACATCGAAAAACCCGCCGCCGGTGCCGAAGGCCCCCGCATGGATGCCGAGTGGCTGGACGCGCACTGGATGCCCTACACCGGCAACCGCCAGTTCAAGGCCAACCCGCGCATGATCGTGGAGGGCAGCGGCGCCTACTACACCGACTCCGAAGGCCGCAAGATTTTTGACGGCCTCTCGGGCCTGTGGTGCGCGGGCCTGGGCCATGGCCGCCGCGAGATCGCCGAGGCCATCGGCAAGCAGGCGATGAAGCTCGATTACGCGCCCGCCTTCCAGTTTGGCCACCCGCTGTCGTTCGAGCTGGCCAACCGCGTCAAAGAGCTGACGCCCGCAGGGCTGGACTATGTGTTCTTCACCGGGTCGGGCTCCGAGTCGGCCGATACGTCCCTCAAGATGGCCCGCGCCTACTGGCGCGCCAAGGGCCAGGGCACCAAGACGCGCCTGATCGGCCGCGAAAAGGGCTACCACGGCGTGAACTTTGGCGGCATCTCGGTGGGCGGCATCGTGGCCAACCGCAAGCTGTTTGGCCAGGGCGTGGAGGCCGACCACCTGCCCCACACCCAGCCGCCCGCGGGCTCGTTCCACAAGGGCATGCCGCCCACGGGCAAGGAGCTGGCCGACCGGTTGCTGGAAGTGATTGCGCTGCACGACGCGTCGAACATCGCCGCCGTGATCGTCGAGCCCTTCTCGGGCTCGGCCGGTGTGGTGATACCGCCCGTGGGCTACCTGCAGCGCCTGCGCGAGATCTGCACACAAAATAACATTTTGCTGATTTTTGACGAAGTGATCAGCGGTTTTGGCCGCAGCGGCGCCTGGACGGGTGCCGAAGCTTTTGGCGTGACGCCCGACATCCTGAACTTTGCGAAGCAAGTCACCAACGGCGCGCAGCCGTTGGGCGGCGTGGTGGCCACCAAAGAGATCTACGACACGTTCATGGCCGCAGGCGGCCCTGAGTACATGCTGGAGTTTCCGCACGGCTACACCTACTCGGCCCACCCCGTGGCCTGCGCAGCGGGCATTGCGGCGCTCGACATCCTGCAAAAGGAAGACATGATCGGCCGCGTGAAGGCGCTGGCCCCGTACTTTGAGCAGGCGGTGCACAGCCTCAAGGGCGCCAAGCATGTGGCTGACATCCGCAACTTTGGCCTGGCCGCAGGCTTCACCATTGCAGCGCTGCCCGGCGAGCCTGCCAAGCGCCCCTACGAGATTGCGATGAACTGCTGGAAGAAGGGCTTCTACGTGCGCTACGGTGGCGACACCATCCAGCTGGCACCGCCTTTCATCAGTACCCAGGCCGAAATCGACCGACTGATCAGCGCCCTGGGCGACGCCCTGCAAGAAACGGCTTAAGGCACAAGCGCGACTGGCCCATGCGCATCTCCATCCTCACCTTCGACGCCTTCAACGACCTCGACTCACTCGTGGCGTTTGGCATGCTCAGCCGCATCCCGCTACTGGGCGACAAAGACTGGCAGGTGCGCATTGCGAGCCCCACGCCGCGCGTCACGTCCATGAACGGCCTCACCATCGACGCGCATGAAGACCTGAGCCGGTTGGCGGATGCCGACGCGGTGCTGGTGGGCAGCGGCATGAAGACGCGCGAGGTGGCCAACACCCCGGTGCTGATGGAGCAGCTGCGTGCGCTGAACCCTGAACGCCAGTTGCTGGCGGCGCAGTGCTCGGGCACTTTTTTGCTCAGCCGCCTGGGCCTGCTCAACGGCACGCCGGCCTGCACAGACCTGACCAGCAACCCGTGGGTGGTGGAGTCGGGTGTGGACGTGGTGCCGCGCGCCTTCACCGCCCGTGGCAACGTGGCCACGGCGGGCGGGTGCCTGGCGTCGCAGTACCTGGTGGCGTGGCTGATTGCGCGCCTGAAGGGGCTGGACGCCGCGCGTGAGGTGCTGCACTACTTTGCGCCCGTGGGCGAAAAGCAGGAGTTCATCGACCGCGCGCTGTCCCATGTGGTGCCCACGCTGGAATTCCAGGCGGCGGCGCAGGTCGCATAGTCACTCATTTTTTTATAGCTGTTTGCGCTTACTGGACGCGCGCAGCCGGCATTTTTTACTTGAAATCACCATGAACCATGACAAAAACGTCACCACCACCATCGGCCACCTGATCGAAGGCCAGATCGTTGCCGATGCTGATCGCACGCAGCCGGTGTTCAACCCCGCCACCGGCCAATCGACCACCAGCGTGGCGCTGGCCAGCAAGGCGACGGTGGAGGCCGCGATCGCCTCCGCCGAGGCCGCCTTCCCCGCCTGGCGCAACACGCCGCCCCTCAAGCGCGCGCGGGTAATGAGCAAGCTGAAAGTGCTGCTCGAAGAAAACGCCGACAAGATCGCCGCCCTGATCACCGCCGAACACGGCAAGGTGCTGGCCGATGCGCACGGCGAGCTGCAGCGCGGCATCGAGAACGTGGAATACGCGAGCTACGCGCCCGAGCTGCTCAAGGGCGAGCACAGCCGCAACGTGGGCCCCAGCATCGACAGTTGGAGCGAATTCCAGGCGCTGGGCGTCACGGCGGGCATCACCCCCTTCAACTTCCCCGCCATGGTGCCGCTGTGGATGTGGCCCATGGCCGTGGCCTGCGGAAATACCTTTGTGCTCAAGCCCTCGGAGCGCGACCCCTCCTCCACGCTGTTCATCGCCCAGCTGGCGCTGGAAGCGGGCCTGCCGCCCGGCGTGCTCAACGTGGTCAACGGCGACAAGCTGGCCGTCGATACGCTGCTGCAGGACCCGCGCGTCAAGGCCGTGAGCTTTGTGGGATCCACGCCGATTGCCGAGTACATCTACAGCGAAGGCTGCAAACACGGCAAGCGCGTGCAGGCCCTGGGCGGTGCCAAGAACCACGCGGTGCTCATGCCCGACGCCGATGTGGACAACGCCGTGAGCGCCCTAATGGGCGCGGCGTACGGATCGTGCGGCGAACGCTGCATGGCCATCCCGCTGCTGGTAGCGGTGGGCGACGCGGTGGGCGACGCCGTGATCGCGGGCCTGAAGACCGAAATCGCCAAGATGAAGGTCGGCCCCGGCACCGACAACAGCAATGACATGGGCCCGCTGGTCACCAAGCCCCACTTCGAGAAGGTGAAGGCCTATGTGGACAGCGGTGTGGCCGAAGGCGCCACGCTGGTGGTCGATGGCCGCAGCGTGAAGGTGGCGGGCCACGAGGAAGGCTACTTCCTGGGCGCCTGCCTGTTCGACAACGTCAAGCCCGGCATGAAGATCTACCAGGAAGAAATCTTCGGCCCCGTGCTCGGCGTGGTGCGCGTGAAGACGCTGCAAGAAGCCATGCAGCTCATCAACGACCACGAATACGGCAACGGCACCTGCATCTTCACCCGCGACGGCGAAGCCGCCCGCTACTTCACCGACCACATCCAGGTTGGCATGGTGGGCGTGAACGTGCCCCTGCCGGTGCCCGTGGCTTACCACTCGTTTGGCGGCTGGAAGCGCAGCCTTTTCGGCGACCTGCACGCCTACGGCCCGGACGCCGTGCGCTTCTATACCAAGCGCAAGACCATCACGCAGCGCTGGCCGTCGGCCGGCGTGCGCGAGGGGGCGGTGTTCAGCTTCCCGAGCAGCCGCTGAAGCACCCGTCGGCGTCTACGCTTCAACGACAAAGGCCCCATGCGGGGCCTTTTTTTGTTCCATGCCTCGCCAGAGCATTGGAAGTCAGGCCATCCCAATGACCACGGCCGGCGCGGCATGCACTCTTTTGACGCCAGAAGAGTCCATGAAGCGACCCGTTTCTGGCAAGCGCGGTGTTGCCCCTCAAAAAGCAAAACACTTCATAGCTTTTGTGCATGGATACGGGGGTCTCAAAACCCCGTCCGCACGACACAATGAATGGGCAAACAGCCCCTGCGTAAGCAGATTCGCTTACTAGGGTTTTTACGCACATCCCCCTACAATCGCAGACCCTTACAAAGCTGACAGCCTGCTGCAGACCCGCTGGAGTACGGTTTTGGCCCCTCACCCCCTGAGTTGGAGACACTGAATGCCCGAGAACACCACGGCCCAGAACAACAACAACGATTCCGACAAGCGTGCCCAGTTGCGCCGTGCCGCTCTTGAGTACCACGAGTTTCCCAAGCCAGGTAAGTTGGCGATTGCCGCGACCAAGCAGATGATCAACCAGCACGATCTCGCGCTGGCCTACTCGCCGGGCGTGGCCGCGCCCTGCGAAGAGATCGTCAAGGACCCTGCCAACGCCTTCCGCTACACCGCGCGCGGCAATCTTGTCGCCGTGATTTCCAACGGCACCGCCGTGCTGGGCCTGGGCGACATCGGCGCGCTGGCCTCCAAGCCGGTGATGGAAGGCAAGGCCGTCCTGTTCAAGAAGTTTGCGGGCGTCGATGTGTTCGACATCGAGATCGACGAGAAGGACCCTGCCAAGCTGGTGGAAGTGATTGCCGCCCTGGAGCCAACCTTTGGCGCCATCAACCTTGAAGACATCAAGGCCCCGGACTGCTTCTATGTGGAGCGCGAGCTGCGCAAGCGCATGAAGATCCCGGTCTTCCACGACGACCAGCACGGTACGGCCATCACCGTGGCAGCGGCCATCGTGAACGCGCTCAAGGTGGCCAACAAGAAGATTGAAGACGTGAAGCTGGTCACCAGCGGCGCGGGCGCTGCGGCCCTGGCCTGCCTGAACCTGCTGCTCAAGGTGGGCGTGCAGCGCGAGAACGTGTTCGTCACCGACCTGGCCGGTGTGGTCTATGAGGGCCGCGAAGAGCTGATGGACGACGACAAGCGCCAGTTCATGCAGAAGACCGACGCGCGCAAGCTGGCCGAGGTGATGGTCGGTGCCGACGTGTTCCTGGGCCTGTCGGCCGGCAACGTGCTCAAGCCCGAGATGGTGGCCACGATGGCCGAGCGCCCGGTGATCTTCGCGCTGGCCAACCCCAACCCCGAGATCACGCCCGAGCTGGCACACAGCGTGCGCAGCGACATCATCATGGCCACGGGCCGGTCGGACTATCCGAACCAGGTGAACAACGTGCTGTGCTTCCCGTACATCTTCCGGGGTGCACTGGACTGCGGCGCCACCACCATCACCGATGAGATGGAAATTGCCGCCGTGCACGCGATTGCCGAGCTGGCCCAGGCCGAGCAGAGCGAGGTGGTGGCAGCCGCCTACGTGGGCGAGAAGCTCACCTTCGGCCCCGAGTACCTGATCCCCAAGCCCTTTGACCCACGGCTGATGATGAAGATCGCCCCGGCAGTGGCCCAGGCGGCCATGGACAGCGGCGTGGCGCAGCGCCCCATCGCAGATATGGACGCCTACCGCGAGCGGCTGCAGACCTTTGTGTATGCCTCGGGCACCACGATGAAGCCCATCTTCGACGCGGCGCGCAATGCCGCGAAGAAGCGCGTGGCCTATGCCGAAGGTGAAGAAGAGCGCGTGCTGCGCGCCGCGCAGATCGTGGTGGACGAAAAGGTCGCCCGCCCGACGCTGATCGGCCGTCCCGCCATCATCGCCCAGCGCATCGAAAAGTTTGGCCTGCGCCTGAAGGAAGGCGTGGACTACGACGTGGTCAACACCGACTTCGACCACCGCTACAACGACTTCTGGCAGACCTACCACCGCATGACGGAGCGCAAGGGCATCACCCAGCAGGTCGCCAAGATCGAGATGCGCCGCCGCCTCACGCTGATCGGCGCGATGATGCTGCACAAGGGCGAGGTGGACGGCCTGATCTGCGGCACCTGGGGCACCACCGCCAACCACCTGCTCTACATCGATCAGGTCATCGGCAAGCATGCGGGCGGCGCCGACAGCACGGCGCAGGACGTGCCCGTGTACGCCTGCATGAACGGCCTCATGCTGCCCGGCCGCCAGGTGTTCCTGGTGGACACCCACGTCAACTACGACCCCACCCCCCAGGAGCTGGCCGAGATCACCGCCCTGGCCGCCGAAGAAATGATGCGTTTTGGCATCAAGCCCAAGGCCGCGCTGCTGTCGCACTCCAACTTTGGCACCAGCAACCACCCCAGCGCCGTGAAGATGCGCCAGACGCTGGAGCTGCTGCGCCAGCAGGCGCCCTGGCTGGAAGTGGACGGCGAAATGCACGGCGATGTGGCGCTGGACGGCAAGGCCCGCGCGGCCCTCATGCCCAGCAGTGAACTCACTGGCGATGCCAATCTGCTGGTGTTCCCCAATATTGATGCCGCCAACATTGCCTACAACCTGCTCAAGACCGCAGCCGGTGGCGGCATTGCGATCGGCCCCGTGCTGCTGGGTGCGGCCAAGCCCGTCCATATCCTGACACCCAGCGCCACCGTGCGCCGGATTGTCAATATGACCGCCTTGACGGTGGCCGACGCCAACGTTTCAAGATAAGCCACAAAGCGGTAGCAAGTGCTAACTTAAGGCGCTTGATCAACCCTTCAGCGTCTGCCCAATCTTTGTGCAGACGCTTGCTTTTTGGGGGCCGTTGAGCGACACTAGCGGCTCGAAATTTCGGGTTAACCCGTAGTTTCTGAAAGGTTCGTTGATGTTGAAGGCTGTAGCCACCCGGGCGCGCAAAGCAGGGTTTTTGTGTGTTTTGGGTGTTGCGTTCGTGTTGTCCCCGGCAATGGGGCACGCTCGAAACGCCCCGTCTACCGGCGGCGCCATCCCCCCCATCGCATTGGCCGAGTTGCCGCCCCAAGGGCGAGATACCTATGCGCTGATCCGTGAAGGAGGGCCCTTTCCGTATGACAAGGACGGAACAGTTTTCGGCAACCGCGAGCGGCTGTTGCCCGCCCACAAGCGGGGCTACTACCGTGAGTACACCGTCAGAACACCAGGATCGCGCAACCGGGGAGCCCGGCGCATCGTGTGTGGCGGCAAGCCCCGGGTTCCGGATGCCTGCTACTACACCAGCGATCACTACGCCAGTTTTCGCGAAATCGTCGAGTGACACCCGTTGCGCTGCACGCAGGCCAGAGATACGCTGGCAGCGGTCAGTGCGCCCCCTTGAATCCCCCACCCGCAGGCTGCATTCCGCAGCCCTGCGGAGAGCCAGAAGTTTGTGGACTTTCTAAAGAAAGAGTAGCGGAGATGCAGACGCCACTTCGTAAAGACCTGGAAACGCCACTGCGTGGCGTGCGCACCAACATCGTGCAGTCCATTCGCGCGTTCCGCGTGCAGGACCTGCAGGATGCGGCCACCTCCATGGGTCACCATTTCTTGTATGCCAACCTGGCCCACGCGCAGTCCAAGCAGGATGTGCTGGACCTGATTGCCGCCCAGTTCACCTTCCCGTCGCATTTCGGCAAGAACTTCGACGCGTTGTACGACTGCATGACGGACCCCTTGCACAAATCGGGCCCGCAGCCAGGATTCATCGTGGTGCTGGAGCAGATCCCCGCCACGGCCAAGTTCGACAAGGAAGCACGCGAGCAGCTGCTCGACATCTTCCGCGACGCGGCGGACTACTGGGGTGATCGCAAGATCCCCTTCCGGTGTTTCTATTCTTTTCTGTAGCCCGTTCTGCATCCACCAGCCAAGCAGAACGGGCGAACGAGGCTACCGGCGCCCAGGAAGTCAAGGGCATCGAGATCCACGCGGAATCCGCCGAGAAGATGCCGACCGACAAGCTCGTGGACGTCTCCCCCATGGCGCTGCGCATGAGCAGCCCTTTCAACGCGGGTTACTGGCTCAGCGCCGCATAACTCGGTACATCCCCCTGAGCGGCTGCGCCGCTTCCCCCTTCTCTCGGCTTCGCCGGGAAGGGGGACGACACCAGCGCGGCGGGGCGGCCCTTGCGCGGTGTCACTGGCCTGGGCTGCGCCAGTTGCTATGGGTTGTGGCGAAGTCAAGCGCTAGCTTGCTCACCGCAGACACACCGCGCATCAATAGTGAAAACACTGCTTTGCGCGCGTCCAGCAAGCATCAACAGCTATCAATTTAAGAGCAAACCTGCGCCAGTGCCACGTATTCGGCCACGGGCACTTCCTCGGCGCGGCGCTGGGTGTCGAAGTGGCCAGCGAACTGGCGGGCTTCCAGCCAGCGGCCCAGGGTGTGGCGCAGCAGCTTGCGGCGCTGGCTGAAGGCGACCTGCACCAGTTCTTCCAGCACGGGCACCGACAGTGGCGCGGGCTCGGCATGGGGCACCATGCGCACCACGGCGCTGTCCACGCGCGGGGGCGGGTCGAAGCTCTCGGGCGGCACAAACAGCACGTTTTCCATGGCATAGCGCCATTGCAGCATCACCGACAGGCGGCCATAGTCGCCCGTGGCGGGGCTGGCCACCATGCGGTCGATGACCTCCTTTTGCAGCATGAAGTGCTGGTCTTCGATGACCTGCACATGCGCGAGCAGGTGGAACAGGATGGGCGTGGAGATGTTGTAGGGCAGGTTGCCCACCACGCGCAGCCGCAGCCCGGGCTGACCGGCCTTCTCGCGCAGGGTCTGCGCGAGGGCCGTGAAATCCACCTTCAGCACGTCAGATTCGATCACGTCGAGCTGGCCATGCAGTCGCAGGCGCAGCGCCAGGTCGCGGTCCAGTTCGATGACGGTGAGGCGCCCCAGGCGCTCCACCAGGGGCTGGGTCAGAGCAGCCAGGCCGGGCCCGATTTCGACCATGGGCTGGCCCGGCAGCGGGGCGATGGCCGAAACGATGCCGTCGATGATGCCGTGGTCGGACAGGAAATGCTGCCCGAAGCGCTTGCGGGGGATGTGTTTCAACGCGGCCTTGCCTGTCTTGTCACGGAAGTGGGGGATGGGTCTGCTGCTACCAATGCTGCTGCAGGTGTTTACTGGGGTGGCTCGCGGTACTCGACATACGCGCGCCCGCGCAGCTCCTGCGCCCAGGTGGCGTAGGCCTCGTCGAGTTTCTTCTCGCGCACGACGCCACGCGCCATCTCACGCTGTTCGCGCTGGGTGAGCTTGGCCTCGCGCCGCTCCAGCAGCTGAACCAGGTGCACACCAAAACGCGACACCAGCGGCTCGCTGATGTCGCCGGGCTTGAGGGTGTCCAGGGCCTGTTCGAACTCGGGCACATATCGGCCCGGGCTGGCCCAGCCCAGGTCGCCGCCGTCCTTGGCGCTGCCGTCCTGCGAATGCTCGCGCGCCAGCGCCGCAAAGTCGGCCTGGCCCGCGAGCACGCGGCGGCGGTAGTCGGCCAGGCGGGCGGCGGCGGCGGTCTCGGACAGCTGGGGGCCGGTGCGCAGCAGGATGTGACGGGCGTGGCTCTGCACCACGGTCGCGGGCATGCCCGCCGTGACCCGCTCCACCACCTTGAGCACGTGGAAACCCGCCGGGGACCGCACGGGGCCCACGATGGAGCCCACGGGCAGGCCCAGTGTGGAGTTCACGAACAGCTCAGGGTAGCGATCGGCCGGGCGCAGGCCCAGCAGGCCACCCGCGCGCTGCCCCTCTGCGGCGTCTGAAAACTCCCGCGCCACGGCGGCGAAGTCTTCACCGGCCCGCACCTTGTCGGCCGCGCGCTGGGCTCTGGCCTGGCGCTCGGCCACCTGCACGGGGCTGGCGTTCTCGGGCACCAGCACCAGCACATGGCCCAGGTTGATTTCCATTGCGGCGGGGTCCGTGCCCTTCTGCTCGTCGCGCAGGTACTGGTCCACGTCCAGGTCGGTCACTTTCACCCGCGCTTCCACCTCGCGTTCGCGCAGGCGTTGCTGCAGCAGCTGGTTGCGCAGCTCTTCGCGGAAACGTTCGCGGCTCATGCCGTCGCGGCCCAGGCGCGCATACAGCTGTTCCACGGTCATGTCGTTCTGGCGGGCCACGCCCTGTTCGGCCTGGGCCACCGCCATATCGTCCACCTTGATGCCGGATTCACGCGCCTGCTGGAGCTGAACCTTCTCCAGGATGATGCGTTCCAGCACCTCGCGCGCGAGCAGGTCGCGCGGGGGCATGGCGCCGCCCTGCTTGGCCAGCTGGGCCTCGGCCCGGGCCAGGCGCGAGCGTACTTCGTAGTTGGTCACAGGCTCGGAATTGACCACCGCCACGATGAAGTCGGCCGAGCGGGCCGCCGTGCCCGCGCCAGACTCTGGCAGCGTGATCGACGGCGCCGCCGGTGGGCGTGCCGAGGGCGCGGACAGGCCACCCTTGCCGGACGGCGACGCCCCCGAAGGGCGCAGCCCCTGCGCCGCAGCGCCCTGCATGCTCATGGAGGCCAGGGTGGCGAGGGCCAGTGCAAAAACTCGGTGGTTCATGGCGTTAGTCGTAGTTGCTGAAACGGCTGGGCGTGGAGACCTGCTCGCGCAGGTTCTGGTAGCGCGGCACGTTGTTCTTGAAGGTTTCCAGTGGGCTGGAGCCCAGGCTGAGGCGGGAGAATCCCACAAATTCGATCTGGAACAGCAGGCGGGTGTTGGACGTGGTCACGCTGCTTTGCAGGCGCTCCAGCACCACGCGGCCGATCCAGCAGCAGCTGTCGTACTCGAAGCCCACCACGGTGTCCACGAGCTTACGGTCCTTGATGCTGTAGTTCAGGCGGCCCACGCTGTACCAGCGCCCGCCGCCCTGGCCCCGGCCTGCGCCCAGGTCCTGGCCCTTGTCGCCCCACAGGTCGTTCAGGGGCCATTGCCAGCCCACATCGACCTGCTCGCTGGTGCCACGCTGCAGGCGGTAGGCCGCGCTCACGGTGCGGTAGTTGCCGGGGCTGTAGCGCGCGCCGATGGTCGAGCGGATGGAGCGGCCCGTCTTGGGGTTGTACTGCACGGTGGAGTCAAAGCCCCACTGCGGTGTCCAGGTGATGCCCGCGCCCAGCAGCAGGTCGGACAGGCGTTCGCTCACGGGGGCCACGCCCGGCAAGGTGACCTTCTGGTCCGAAAAGCGCAGGCGCTGGGCCACGCCGAAGCGCACCGCCTCGGCGCCCGAGTTCGGGTCCAGCAGCCGCGTGGTCAGCCCCAGGGTGAGCAGGTTGTTGTCGGCCAGGCGGTCGTTGCCGCCAAAGGCGTTCTCCGTGAAGATGGTGGCGAAGTTGAAGTCATTGGCTGCCGTGTCGTACACCGGCAGGCGGCTCTGGTCGCGGTAGGGCGTGTAGGTGTAGAACGCCCGCGGCTCCAGCGTCTGCAAAAAGGCACGGCCAAAGTAGGCCGCGTCGCGCTCGAACACCAGGCCGCTGTCCAGGCTGAACGTGGGCAGCGTGCGGCTGGCCGAGCGGTCGCCGTTGGACAGGGGGGTGTCGAACTGGTACGTCGTGGCGTGCAGCTGCAGGCGCGGCGTGATGAAACCGCCGGGTGCAAGAAACGGTCGGCTGATCTGCGCCATTGCATAGCTGCGATCGGCATTGGGCTGGCCCGTGAGGGCGCGAGCAGCCTGGAAGCGCGTGGTATCCAACTCCACGGTCGCGTCGAAACCACCATCCAGCTGGGTCGGGACGTAGCGCCACTGCAGCTGGGGCATGCGGTCGTAAGGCGGCACGATGGGCGCGTTCACGTCCTGCAGCGTCTGCCATTTCAGGGTGCGGACACTGGCGCTCATGTCGTTGCGGGCCCAGGACAGCGTGGCGTCGCCGGGCAGCAGGCGCTGGCGCAACGGCTCGGAGGCGCGGCCAAAGTCGCGCCAGTAGTTGTCGTCGCTCACGCGGTTGATGTTCAGGTTCAGGCCCAGGCCACCGATGGCGGTGTCAAACGCGCCCTGGTGCTGGCCCGAGAAGCTCCAGCGCAAGCGGTCCCGCAGCCGGTCGGCCGGCATCACGTCCGCGCTGATCTGCCCGGAGTACGTGGGCTCCAGGTAGCGGAACTCGCCGCCCAGGTTGGCGCCGCGTTTGGTCATGAGCGCAGCGCGCAGCGTGGCGTCGCGGTTGGGGGCGATGTTCCAGTAGTAGGGCTGGATGTAGGCCACGCCGTCCCGGCTGTCGAGGCCGATGGTGGGCGGCAGCAGGCCCGACTTGCGCTTGTCCGACAGCGGGAAGGTGATGTAGGGGATGGGCAGCACCGAGATGCCCTTGAACTCCAGCACGGCGTTCTCGGCCGTGCCCACTTCTTCTTCGTTGTCCAGGCGCAGCGTGCCTGCGCGCAGCACCCAGTCGGGCTCCCAGCTGGCTTCGTTGCCGCGCTCGCAGGTGGTGTAGGTGGCGTTGTGCACCACGGCCCGGTAGCGGTCGATGAAATCCACGCGCGTGGCGTCGCCATGCGCCTGTGTGGCCAGGAACTGGTAGCGCGCGTCGCTGAAGAAGCCCTCGAACGCATCCACGCGCAGCTCCAGCGCCGTGCCCTCGTAGACATTGCCCGCGCGGTTGATGCGCACCTTGCCGTTGGCCTTGGCCAGGTCTTCAGGCACGTTGTAGTCCAGCCGGTCGGCGTGGATCACGGTGTCGCCCCGCCGCAGCTCGGCATTGCCCTCGATGAGCGCGTTCAGGTCGGTCTGGCCGCTGATGTGGTCGCCCTTCACAAACACGGGTAGCTGGGGGCGCACGGCGTCCGGAATCTTCTCCTGCAGCAGGGGCGAGGTGCGCAGCGCAGGCGGGGCATCCCAGGCGCTGGGGGCCGGGCCCTGGGCCAGGGCCGCCAGCGGCCAGCTGCAGCAGGCCAGTGCCACACCATAGGCCAGGGCACGCGGCACCGGGGCGCGCAGGCGCGCCGCCTGTGCCGTGGCAGGCCGGGGCCGGAGGGAAGGGGGGGTCTGCACGGTGGGGGGCTGGCAGCGTGGCACGTGGGGTGGTGGTTCGGGCGGTGGCAGAGGAAGAAGGCCCGCCCCAGGCTCTGCGGGGATGCGTGCCCAAAGCGGGTTTTAAAATCGGATTATCCATGAGCCACCCCTTCCCCCCATCACCCGCCGGTGCGCCCCTGGGCGCGGCCGCTGCCGCCGCCACATTGCCCCCCGTGACCTGGCCCGACGCCGCCCGCAAAGCGGCCTTCGACGCCTGGCTGGCGCCCCTGGCCGGCCCCCAGCAATTGCAGCCCGCCACGCTGCGCCTCGCCTCGGCCGATGCGAGCTTTCGCCGCTACCTGCGCATCGACACGGCCACGGGCGCCAGCCGCATCGTGATGGATGCCCCGCCCGAAAAGGAAAACTGCAAGCCTTTCGTGCAGGTGCAGGGCCTGATGGCCGCTGCCGGGCTGAACGTGCCGCAGATCCTGGCGTTTGACGAGCCCACCGGCTTCATGCTGCTGTCCGACCTGGGCCACCAGACCGTGATCGAGCGGCTGAACCCCGAAAAACCCCAGGACGCCTACACCTGGTACCAGCAGGCCACCGATGTACTGCTGCAGTGGCAAAAAGCCTCCACCCCCGGCGTGCTGCCCGTGTACGACGACGCGCTGCTGCGCCGCGAGCTGGCGCTGTTCCCCGACTGGTACCTCGCCAAGCACCGCGCCATCGCCCTGGACGACAAGCAGCAGGCCACCTTGAGCAGCGCCTTTGACACCATCGTGGCGCACAACCTGGCCGCACCCCAGGTCTATGTGCACCGCGACTTCATGACCCGCAACCTGATGGCGCCTGTGGAAGCTGGTGCACCGCTGGGCGTGCTCGACTTCCAGGACGCGGTCTACGGCCCCATCACCTACGACATCGCCAGCCTGCTGCGCGACGCGTTCATCAGCTGGGAAGAGGAATTCGTCATCGACATCACCGTGCGCTACTGGGAGAAGGCGCGCAAGGCCGGGCTGCTGGGCGCCAACAGCGCCAGCGGCTGGGGCGATGACTTTGGCGAGTTCTACCGTGCGGTGGAATGGATGGGCCTGCAGCGCCACCTCAAGGTCGCGGGCATCTTTGCGCGTCTGACGCTGCGCG
The DNA here is from genome assembly GCF_059424825.1 of Acidovorax sp. GW101-11A03. Classification (NCBI taxonomy): domain Bacteria; kingdom Pseudomonadati; phylum Pseudomonadota; class Betaproteobacteria; order Burkholderiales; family Comamonadaceae; genus Acidovorax; species Acidovorax sp. GW101-11A03. The sequence goes on from NZ_JBWKZU010000001.1 coordinate 24,502, forward strand.
ACGGCAAGCCCAAGTACCTGGCCGACGCGCCCCGGTTCATGGCCTACATCCGCGCCACCGCCAACCGCTACCGCCAGCTGGGCCCGCTGCTGCAGATGCTCGACCAGATCGAGGGCACCGAACCCGTGGTGGGCTTTGCCTACGGCCGCATGTAGGCAGGCACCGCCGCCCAGACGCCAAAATATTCAAGCAAAAACAGCCCTCTGCGCGCGATCACATTGCCCAGATAGCTATTAAAAACATAGCAAATGCCCCGTTTCCACTGCCCCGCTCCGCTGGCCACGGGCGCCGAGATTGCATTGCCCCCCGGCGCCGCGCGCCATGTGCAGGTGCTGCGCCAGCAGCCCGGCGATGCGCTGACGCTCTTCAACGGCGAAGGCGGCGAGTTCGAGGCCACGGTGCTGAAGATGGGCCGCAGCGATGTGCTGGTGCAGGTGGGCGCCCACCACGCCACCGAGCGCGAGGCGCCGCGCGCCGTGCACCTGCTGGCGGGCATCACCGCCAATGAGCGCATGGACTGGCTCGTGGAAAAAGCCACCGAACTCGGCGTGGCCAGCATCACCCCGCTGGTGGCCGAGCGCAGCGTGCTCAAGCTCAAGGGCGAGCGCGCCGACAAGAAAATCGCCCACTGGCAGGCCGTGGCCGTGGCCGCCTGCGAACAATGTGGCCGCAACCGCGTGCCCGTGGTGCACGATGCCATCGACCTCGCGGGCTGGGCGCGTGCGCAGACAGGGGCCGCAGCGTCCGACGGGGCCGTGGCAGCGCAGCGCCTGCTGCTGTCGCTGCGCGCAGGCACCTTGCCGCTGCAGCAGGCGGCGGCCCCGGCCGGGCCGGTGCTGTTCCTCTCCGGCCCCGAAGGCGGGCTCAGCAGCGCCGAGGAAGACCTGGCCCTGTTGCATGGCTTTGCCCCCGTCACGCTCGGCCCCCGCGTGCTGCGCGCCGAAACCGCGCCGCTGGCGGCCCTGGCGGCGCTGACGCTGCTGTAGGAGCCTGCTCAAAGTCTTTTTGGAGCCGCACAAGTCCCTTGCCGGGATGGGATGCTAGGCGCGGTGCGCAGCCGATAGCCCGTGCTATCGGCAAGCGCCGCAACGCCGCAGACAGCCCGGCAAGGCACTTGCCCGAAGGGTTGGAGTGAAATCGGGCGATTGGACGCCCCGGCTGCTTGCATGGGCACGAGCCCATGCGGCGCATCCGAAGCATCCACTCCTCCCGATTGCACTCCAATGCGATCTCCAAAAAGGCTTTGAACAGGCTCCAAGGATGTACGCGCGGCCCCCTGCGGCCTAAAATGCCCGATCGGCCGCGCCCCGCGCGTGGCCCCACCTCTCGCAGGAGCCCCCACCTTGCGCCCACCTTCCCGCTGGCAGCGCCTCAGGGACGTGATCCTTTCCACCGATCCCCGGCGGCGCACGCTGGTGGGGATGGCGCTGCTGGCCCTGCTGCTGATGGCCGCGAGCGCGGGCGTGATGCTGCTCGTGGCGCATGCCAGCGCTGCACTGAACGCCACCGCCGTGCACTGGTGGGCCGCCCTCTCGGTGGGCGGGCTGGCCGTGATGACGGCCTTCATCCGGTCCGGCGCCACACTCGCGCTGCGCGACCCCTCGCTCACCCTGCCCCAGATGGCTTGGACCATCACCAGCGGCGCCGTGGCCTATGTGCTGGCGGGCGAGGCGCGCGGGCTGGTGCCCAGCGTGCTGGCCATGATCCTGTTCTTCGGCACCTTCGGCCTCACGGTGGCCGAGGTGATCGGCATCGGCATCTATGCGCTGGTGGCCTTTGGCTGTGCGATCGGCGTGAGTTCGCGCCTGAGCGCCAACGCCTCGGGCTACCTCGACACGGCCTATGCCCTCATGGTGGTGATCGTGCTCGGCGGCTGTGTTGCGCTGAACCTGCGCATCCACCGCATCCGCGCGCGGCTGCAGCAGCAGCGTGAGGCGCTGGCGCAGGCGCTGGACATCAACCGCGAGCTGGCCACACGCGACGAGCTGACCGGGCTCATCAACCGCCGCGCCATGCTCGACCTGATGGAGCTGGAACACCGCCGCAGCCTGCGCAGTGGCCGCCCGCTGCTGCTGGCACAGCTCGACATCGACCACTTCAAGCCCATCAACGACCAGCACGGCCACGCCACCGGCGACCGCGCGCTGCAAGCCTTTGCAGGCACCGTGCGCGCCCATGTGCGCGACACCGATGTGCTGGCCCGCTGGGGCGGCGAGGAGTTTGTGCTGATGCTCTGCGAGACCCAGCTGGACGACGCCCGCGAGCTGCTGGAACGCGTGCGGCTGGCGGTGGAGGCGCTCGAAATCCCCCACGCCACGGGCACGCTGCGCATGTCGGTATCGGCAGGCCTGGCCCTGCATCTGCCGGGCGACACCGTGGTGCACACGCTGGAGCGCGCGGACCAGGCGCTCTACACCGCCAAAGCCCTGGGGCGCAACCGCTGGGTGGTGGCGCCCAGCGGCCCGCAGCACCCGCCGCGCCCCGCTGCGGGCCCGCCCCCCTTCAACGCACGGGTTTGAGCGCGCCGCAGTCGGTGGCCAGCCACTTGCCGGTCTGCGCCATGTCGAGCTGGTCGGGCTTGCCGTTGCTGGTGGTCTTGACCTTGAACTGGCCCGTGTAGGCCGTGGGGCCGTTGAAGGTCATGGTGCCCTCTCCCGTGGTGGGCGGCTGACCCTGCGCGCCCTTGCAGCTGAAGCGCATGGCCACGGTGTTCGGCCCGGTGCGGGTCACGGTCTGCGTGCAGCCTTCCTGCGGCGGGATGCGGTCCAGGTCGGCCTGCTCGGGGCTGATGCACACCTTCACGGTGGTGGTGCTGCCCCCCGGCCCCATGGCCACGCCCTGCTGCGCCAGCATCTGCTCCATCTGCTTGCGCTGCGCGGGCGTCATGCTGGCCATGGACTTCTGCATCTGCGCCATGGCCGCTTCCATCTCGCCGCTCTGGCTTTTCATGGCCACGCTGTGTTCCCACAGGCCGGGGCGCATCTTCTGCACCTGGGCCTGGGCGGGCGCCAGCGCACCGGTCAACAACAGGGCCGTGGTCAGGGCGATGGCGGGGTGGTGCATGGTGTGGCTTCTCCAGAGTGGGACATGCGGGAATCCGGCAATGGGCCAGTATCTCCAAGCCGGGCCGCACTGCCAAGTGGCACCGCCCCATCAGTCAACTACATTTTTCATAGCTAAAAACCTTTACTGGATGCGCGGAAAGGCCGATTTTTATTCATAAACCCAGCCACCACCCGCTACCATCGCCCCATGGCCACCCACTACGAAACCCTGCACCCCGCCGACAGCTACCGCGAGGCCTTTGCCGTGGCGCCGCCCGACACGCCGCTGGACCGCCACCTGCGCCCGCGCAAACCCGGGGCCTGCATCGTGCCCGCCGCCAGCGCCGCCGCCCTGAGGGCGACACCGCCGACACCAGTGGGCGAGGAGGCCAGCAGCAACAGCGCGGAGCGCGTGCTGGTGCCCGCGCAATGGGGCCTGGTGCCCCACTGGGTCAAGTCGGCGTCCGACGCCAGGCTGCGCGCACCCAAGTTGGCCCATGCCAAGTCCGACCTCGCCTCCACTGGCACCGCGTTCCGCGACGCATGGCTGAACGGCCAGCGCTGCATCGTGCCGATGCAGGCGTTTTTTGAAGACGACTGGCGCACCGGCAAGGCCGTGCCCACCCGCATCGCCCGCGTGGACGGCAAGCCCATGGGCGTGGCGGGCCTTTGGGCGCGCTGGCAAGGGGCGGACGGCGAGGTAATCGTGAGCTACTGTCTGCTCACCGTGAACGCCAACAACCACGCGCTGCTGCAGCGCTACGGCCCGCCGGGCAGCGAGAAGAACATGCCCGCCATCCTGAACGAAGGCGCCTCCGACGCCTGGCTGTCGGCCCGGCCCGACAAGGCCAAGGAGTTCATGCGGCAGTACGCACCCCAGTGGCTCACGGCCAACCCGGTGGAAAAGAAGGCCGACAAGGTGCCGAAGGGGTGGCTGGATTGAGGGAGCGCTGCGCCCCTCCACACCGTTCACACAGCGCTTTTCGCAGCGCTGCGCCGGGCCTCGACACACTCAGCCCGACCGGGCAGGGAACTGGCCGGTGGGTGCGGGGCCCTTCGCTGGGCTGTTTTTCGGTTCTCTTGTCAGGCCGCTGATGCGGCCTGCTGCTGCGGCTCTCCCAGCGACAGCATCAGCCGATTTGCCCAGTTGAAGAAGGCAGCGCCGTGCAGCGCGTCGGAGATCGCGAAGTCGTCGAGCCCCTCGGCGCGCAGGCGCTCGATGTGCGTTCCATCCAGCGCCGTAGGGGTGGCCGTGAGGGCCACGGAAGTTTCCACAACGGCGTTCCAGCGCGGGCCCAGGTCGGCCCCCTCGCCTTCGTCCAGCAGGCGCTGCACATCGGCCTCGCGGTGCGAGAAGTGCGAGGCAAACCGCGCATGCACCGATGCGCAGTAGATGCAGCCGTTGGAGCGCGACGTGGCCGTGGCCGAGAGCTCGCGCTCCGCGCGGGGCAGGCCGGCGTCGGGGTTGTAGAAGATGTCCTTGTCGGTGCGGGTGCGCGCGCCCAGCGTGTCCGGGTCGTGCGCCAGCAGGCGGAAGTAGGGCGACTTGGCCCGTGCGGCATCCACCAGGCCCGCGTAGTGGCGCTCGGTCAGTTCGTCCTCGGGCAGCGGCGGCAGCCAGGGCAGCCATTCCAGCTGCGCTTGCGTGAAGGCCGTGGGTTCGTGGTTGCCGGGGTGGGTGATGACAGCGGTATTGCTCATGGCTGGGCCTCTGCGGTGCGGGGGGACAACGGTGTGTGGGGCGCCGGGTGGGCGGCCAACGTGCGCAGGCCCACCACCACGCGGATCTGGAACGACAGAAACGCCACCAGCTGCGACAGGATCACGATGTCGGTGGCCGACCAGCCCGCGTCCAGCAGCTCCTGCAAGGCCTCGGGGCTCGCATCGCGCGGGCGAAAGGTGAGCAGGTGTGCATGCGCCAGGCCCGCCGACAGCCGCGCGCCCAGCACCGTGCGCTGCGCCTCGCCCACGGCGTAGGCCAGGCCGTCAGTGTTCTCGCGGCTCAAGGGACCGGCGGGATAGTGACCATAGGGCCCCTGCGCCGCACCCCGGCTCACCTCGGCCGCAATCGCCTGCGCCAGCCCCGCGCCCGCGTCCTGCGCCACCAGAGCGGCGGCATAAAACGCAGTCGCATCGGGCTGCTGGTGCAGGCCAGCGACGAACGCGGCGACCGCCAGGCGCTCGGCCAGCGTCACCGCGCCGGGCGCGGGGGCCGTGGGCGCAAACAGCGCGCGGTAGCTTTCCTGCGCGTGGGTGCGCGCCTGCAGGCGATGGCGGCGGATGGTGTCGAGGCGGTCGCCGGGCTCGATGCCCACGAGCAGGTCGATCACATCGGGCAGTGTCTGGCCCGGCAAAGAGGAGGGGTTGGCTTGGCTCATGCAAAGGCCTCGGTACGGGTTGCGGAAGTGGGTGCGGCCACGGATGCGGCCGTGGCGTTGCCGGGCAGCTTGCGCACCCAGCCCAGCGCCGGGGCGACGTGGGTGGCCGTGAGTTCGATGGAACGCAGGATGTGCGCGTGTGGCGGGTCCACGGAATGCACCTGGAACACGATGTCGGTGGTGCGCGCCAGCGCCGTGTCGGCCTGCAGCGAGGCGATCACGTCGTCGGGTGTGCCCACATGCACGTCGTACGCGGCAATCAAGGTGGCGAGAGGTGCATCGAGCCCAGGGCGCGGGGCCTGCCCAGGCGACACTGCCGCTGCAAAACGTGCGGCAGAACGGCGCAGGCCCACATCGGCCAGGCGCAGCGCCTCGTTGCGGTCATCGGCCACGAACAGGCTGCGCGAGCCCACGATGCGCGGTGTGCTGCCCGCAGGCAATGCCGCCAGGTAGGCATCGATGATGGGATGCTGCAGGTCCGACAGCGTGGCATCGGGCGCATCGGCCGTGCGCGGCTGGGTGCGCGACAGCATGAGCCCGTCGCCCGCCTGCCCCGCACGCTCGCCACCCGCCACCGAGAACGTGGCCTGCCAGATGCGGCCCAGCAGCTGCTCGGCGGCCGGGTACAGCCGGTCGCCACCGGGCAGCGGCCGCCCGGCCCAGGCCTCGCGCACCGCCGCCAGGTGCCGTGCATAGATGGCACCGCGGTCTTCGCTGGTGATGCCGAAGGCGGCGAACGATTCGGGCGTTCCGCCCGTGCCCACGCCCAGCTCCAGCCGCCCGCCCGAGAGCAGGTCGAGCACGATGGCGTCCTCGGCCACACGGACCGCGTTCTCCATGGGCAGGGTCACGATGCCCGTGCCCAGCCGGATGCGCCGCGTGCGCGCCGCCACGTGTGCCAGGAACACAAAAGGCGAAGGCAGGCCCCCCTCGTGTTCATGGAAGTGGTGCTGCGCCACCCAGGCGGAGTCGAAGCCGAAGGCCTCGGCGTGGGCGATCTGCTCGGTCACGAGCCGGTAGCGTTCGCCCGCAGGCGCGTCGTCAAGCAGCCTGCTGAAAAAGCCCAGGCGCTTGGTGGGGGTGGGTGTCAAGAGGGTCATGGTGGTGGTTTTTCTTTCCGGGAATGGCGGCTATCAGTTCTCGCGTGTAGTCGCTGCCGGGGTGCAGGAACACGTCTTCCACGCGCCCCGCATCCACCTGGCGGCCGCCCTGCAGCACCGACACGGTGTCTGCAATCTGGCGCACCACGGCGAGGTCGTGCGAAATGAAGAGGTAGGTCAGGCCCAGGTCGCGCTGCAAGGTGTCCAGCAGCGCGAGGATCTGCGCCTGCACGGTCACGTCCAGGGCTGAGACGGCCTCGTCAAGCACCAGCACGCGCGGCTGCGGGACGAGGGCGCGCGCAATGGCCACACGCTGGCGCTGGCCGCCTGACAGGGCCAACGGGCGGCGCTCCAGCACAGCGGGCGGCAGGCCCACGCGCGCCAGGATGTCGTGCACGCGGTGCGCGCGCTCGGCGGCGGGCAGGGGCTCGAAGTTGAGCAGGGGCTCTTCGATGATCTGGAAGATGGTCTGGCGCGGGTCCAGCGAGCTGAAGGGGTTCTGGTAGACCAGCTGCACCGTGCGGCGGAACTGGCGCAGCGCCTCACCGCGCAGGGTGGTGAGGTCCGTGCCCTCGATGACGATGCGGCCCGCCGTGGGCTGGCGAAAGCCCACCACGTCGCGGACGGTGGTGGTCTTGCCCGAGCCCGACTCGCCCACGATGGCGTGCGTGGTGCCGCGCCGCACACGGAAGGACACGCCGTCCACAGCGCGGAACGGCTGTTTCTGCCCCACCACCGGAAAGTCGTGCACCAGGCCTTCGACCACGATGGCGAAGTCCCCGGGCCGCTCGGGCGCATCGTTGGCCGCCAGGACACGGGGGGCGCGGAAGGCGGCACTGGCCAGCGAAGGCGCATCGGCCAGCAGCTTGCGCGTGTAGGCGCTTTGCGGGTTGCGCAGCACGCTGGCCGTCTCGCCCTGCTCCTGGATGCGCCCGCCCTGCAGCACCACCAGCCGGTGGGCGCGGTCGGCCGCCACGCCCAGGTCATGCGTGACCAGCAGCACGGCGGTGCCGAACTCATGGCGCAGTTCGTCGATGAGGTCGAGGATGCGCCGCTGCACCGTCACGTCGAGCGCACTGGTGGGCTCGTCGGCAATGATGAGCGCGGGCTGCAGCGCAATCGCAATGGCGATCAGCACGCGCTGCTTCATGCCGCCCGACAGCTCGTGCGGATACTGCCGCGCGCGCAGCTCGGGCTGCGACAGTCCCACCTTGGCCAACAGCTCAACCACGCGCTGCGCGATGGCCCGGCGGTCGCCGTAGCGGTGGATCTTCAGGATCTCGCCCACCTGTTCGCCCACAGTGCGCACGGGGTTGAGCGAGCTGGTCGGGTCCTGCGGAATGAGGCTGATCACGCGGCCGCGCACCGTGTCGAAGCGGTCGGGCGACCAAGCTGCAATGTCCGTACCGTTGAGCCGGATCGCCCCTTGCTCCACCCGGCCGTTGTCGGCCAGCAGGCCGATGAGGGCCTGTGCGGTGGTGGTCTTGCCCGAGCCGGACTCGCCCACCAGCGCCACCACCTCGCCGGGCGCGATGGCAAACGACACGCCATGCACCACGCGCTGTTCATGGCCCCGGTCGCGGTAGGCGATGGCGAGGTTCTCCACCTCCAGAAGGGGGATGGGTGCGGGGACCGTGGTGGCCGTCATGTGCGCCCCTGGGTCAGCGCAGCGCTGATGCGGTTGGCCGACAGCACCACGGCCACCACCACCAGCCCGGGCACGGTGGTCAGCCACCAGGCCGTAGCGATGTAGTTGCGCCCCTCCGCAATCAGCAGGCCCCATTCGGGCGTGGGGGGCGGTGCGCCATAGCCCAGAAAGCCGAGGGTGGAAATCGACAGGATCGCGGAGCCGAACTGCAGCGCCGCCATGGCGATCACCGAGGTGAGCGAATTGGGCAGCACATGGCGCCACAGAACCACGCCAAACCGGCCGCCGCTGCCAAAGGCAGCCTCCACATACTCGGAGCGGCGCACCCGCACCACTTCGGAGCGCATGAGCCGTGCAAAGCTGGCCACCGAGGCCACACCCACAGCCACCGCCGCATTCAGCGTGCCAAAGCCCAGGATGATGATGATGGACAGCGACAACAGCAGCGAAGGCACCGAGAGCAGCACATCGACGGTGCGCATGATCACGTCCTCCACCCAGCCGCCGATGGAGCCCGCCAGCACGCCCAGCAGCGTGCCCAGCACCAACCCCACCGCCACGGCCAGAAACGCACCCGAGAGCGAATGCACCGCGCCGAACACCAGGCGCGCATAGCCGTCGCGGCCCAGCGCATCGGTGCCCAGCCAGTGCGCGGCCGACGGCGCCTGCAGCTGCTGGCCGGCCACGCCCACGGTGGCGCTGTAGCCCGTGAACAGGCCCGGCACCAGTGCCCAGAGCGCCACCAGCGCGATCACGCCCCAGGCCAGCCACAGGCTGAGGGGGGCGCTGCGCACGCGCTGAATGGCGCGGTGGGCCCATGTGCCACGGCGCGTGCGCGGCGGCGGGGCCGCAGGGATGGGCCCCGTGGGCACCACCACAGCGGCGGGGACGACTGCCGCACGCTCGTAACGTTGCGGTGCAGGCTGTGCGGCGCCAGTGAAGGCGCCCAGGTCGGCGGTTGAAGATGTGGTGGTCATGGGAGTCTCCTCAGGCACCCAGACGGATGCGCAGGCGGGGGTCGAACACGGGGTAGAGCAGGTCCACCACCAGGTTGATGAACACGAAGGCCGTGGCCGAAACCACCACCACGGCCTGCAGCACGGCGGTGTCCTGGTTGCCCACCGCCTGCTGCGTCAGGCTGCCCAGGCCGTTGAGGCCAAAGACCGCCTCGGTCACCACGGCACCGGCCAGCAGCTCGCCAAACAGCACGCCCGCAATGGTCAGCGTGGGCAGCACCGCATTGCGCGCCACGTGTTTCCACAGCACCCACTGGCGCGTGGCGCCCTTGGCGCGCGCCACAGCCACGAAAGGCTGCGTCAGCACCTCGTCGATGTTGCGGATCAGGATCTGCGCCAGCGGCGCAGCGATGGGGATGGCGAGCGTGAGCGTGGGCAGCACCAGGCCCTGCCACTTGCCAGGGTTGATCACCGGAATCCACCCCAGGCGGAACGACACCACCTGGATCAGCATGATGCCGAGCCAGAACACCGGCACCGAGATGAACAGCGAGGGCAGCGACTGCAGCGCCGAGCGCAACCAGCCCCAGCGCGTGAGCTGCGACACGAAGGCCAGCACCACTGCCAGCAGCAGCGCGGCCACAAAACCCAGCCCCGCCAGGCGCAGCGTGGGCGGCAGGTTGGTGGCCAAGCCCTGGCTCACCGGCACGCCCGCTTGCACCGAATACCCGAAGTTGCCGCTGAGGAAGCCCAGCAGCGTGTGCTGGTACTGCTGCCACACGGACGTGTCTGCACCGTAGGCCGCACGGATGTCCGCGATCTCCTGTGGCCCCAGGCCCAGCTCGGGGTTCAGGAACTTGATCAGGATCGCATCGCCCGGCAGCAGCTGCAGCAGCACGAACGATGCCGTGAAGGCGGCCCACAGCACCAGCAGGGCCTGGCCGGTGCGGTTGGCAAGGTACTTGAACATGTCGAACTTTCCTTCCACGGCCGAGGGCATCAGGCCTGACAGGCGGGTGCCCTCCAAAGATCAGTGCTTTGCCGCAATCCACGTGCCGTAGAAGCTGGGGCGGCCCACGGCTTCAAAACCGACACCCTTCACCGACGGCGCACCGGCAAAGGCCTGTGGCTCTTCGAACACCGGGATCACATAGGCCTGGTCGATCAGGTAGTTCTGCACATCGGCCGTGAGCGCCAGGCGCTTGGCCGGGTCGGTCTCGGCCGCAATGGCTTCGAGCAAACCGTTGAGCCTGGTGTCCTCGAACGACTTGACCTTGGTGCTCACACCGCCTTTTTGCAGCAGCACGTTGCGGTTGGTGGGGTAGTAGTTGCTCTTGATCACGTCCGGGTCGGCGCGGCCCACCATGCCGGGGGCCACGGGGGTCTTCTCGGGGTCGAGGCTGTCCACGGTACGGCTGCCGGAGTCGCCCGCCAGCACGTTGAGTTTGACGCCCACCTTGGCCCACTGCTGCGCTACAAGCTGCAGGGTTTCCTTGTTCTGCGGCTGCGGCAGCGATTCATAGGCGGCCAGCACCAGCTCCTTGCCATCCTTCTCGCGCAGACCATTGGCATTGAGCTTCCAGCCTGCTTCATCGAGCAGCTGCCTGGCCTTGGCCTCGTCGTAGCCCAGCTTGGCCGACAGGTTCACATAGCCCAGGGCCGTGGACGCGATGACCGAGGTGGCCTGCGGGTAGTTGGCCGAGAACAGGGTCTGCACGATCTCCTTGGTGTTGGTGGCATGCAGCAACGCCTTGCGCACCTTCACATCGGCCACCAGCGCGTTGTCGGGGCGAAAGACCACGCTGTTGTTCACACCACGCGTGGAGGGCGCGTAGATGGCGAACTTCTGGTCCAGCACGCGCTTTTCGTCATAGGCCTGCACCTGGCGGATAAAGCCCGCCTGGCCCGACAGCAGCGCGCCGATGCGCACGCTGTCTTCGGGCGTGACGATGAGCTTGATCTCGTCGAGGCGCGCACGGCCCTGGTGGGCGTGTTTGGCGGGGCCCCAGGCGTAGTCCTTGCGCGCCGTGAAAACAATTTCCTTGCCCAGCGTCTCGCTGCTCACCACGAAGGGGCCCGAGCCGATGATCTTGGTCGCATCGCCCAGCTCTTCAAACGGCCGTGCCAACGTGGCCACCGATACCAGGCCCGAGCCGATGACGGATGTGCCTTGCAGGAAACCCGGCGAAGGCTTCTTGAAGTAGAACTTGACGGTGAGCGGATCCACCACCTCGCTGCGTTCGTAGTTATTGATGACTTCGGACACGGGCAGCTTGAGCTCCTTGTTGCCCAGGCCATAGGTGTCGTAGTTCTTGGCCACGGCGGCGGCATCCAGCGGGGTGCCGTCCGAGAAGGTCACACCTTTCTTCAGCTTGAAGGTGTACTCGGTGGCGGTAGGGTTCACCTCCCACGACTCGGCGATCCAGGGCTGGATCTCCAGCGTCTTGGGATCCTGGTAGGTGAGCTTGTCGGTGATCTGGTTGAGCACGCCTCCGTTGGGATAGAAGCCCCCGGCCGGCGGGTACAGGTTGGTGTGCGCCTGCTGCTCCAGGTACACCAGCGTGCCGCCCTGCACAGGCTGGTCTGTGGGCGCACCGGCCGTGGCGACTGGCTCGCTGGCCTGCTTGGAGCAGCCCGCCACCAGCACGCCCAGCGCCAGCGCCGACGCACCCCACACCCTCCATCCCATTGATTTCTTCAGAGAAAACACGTTCGTACCTCGTCGCCGGACCGGCATTGACAGACCATGAAACACCGGCCCCAAAGTGGGCCGATTCATGTGTATGCATGCTATCGACGCGCCATCCAAACGTGCACCTATTACGTAGCATGCATATTCGGAAAACGACGAAGCAGGCCGCAGCCTCCGGCCCCGCAGGGCATATCTGAAACCTGCATATGCGAGCGCAGTTTTGTTTGTTTCCAGCGCGGGTGTGGACTCGAACAATCGGTGTGCAACGCTGCTCACCCCGCGCCCGATGTCCGGGCACGGAAGGCGTTGGAAAGAGCATTCATGACCCATCTGAACGACTACCTGGCGGAAAAACGTGCCGCCGTGCTGGCACGCAACGCCGCCATTGATGCAGGCACTGCACAACCGGCCGCCCTGAACGCGCGCGTGAGCGCCGAGGGCCGCAGCGGCGTGCGCCGCATCCGCATCCGCGACCACCAGGTCATCAGCGACAGCCCGCCCGACTTCGCGGGCTACCACCTGGGCCCCAGCTCGCCCGAGCTGCAACTGGGGGTGCTGGGCAGTTGCGTGACGCACATCTTCCTGATCCAGGCGGCTCTGCGCCAGGTGCCATTGAACAGCCTGGAGGTGGAGGTCAGCGGCGTGATCGACCCGCGCGGCGGCAAGCCCGGGCATGAGGCCACGCCCATCTGGCCACACAACATCGCCTACACGGTGCATATCGACTCACCTGCCAGCCGGGCCGATATCGACGCGCTGTTCCAGGCTGTCGAGCAGACCTGCCCCATCCTCAACCTGCTGCGCAACCCGCAGCACATCCACGCCGAGGTGAAGCTGGTGAACTCCGCCGCCTCCGCACCCCAACGCGCCACCGCCGACGCGGTGGCGGCCTGAACACCGAGAAGCCCCCAAGGAACCCCATGGCATTGACACTCGACCACATCGTGATCGCGGTGAAGGATCTGGAGCAGACCATCACCGACTACCGCGCCCTTGGCTTCAACGTGCTGCAGGGCGGCGAGTACCCGGGCCGGCCCACCTACAACGCGCTGGTCGTGTTGGCCGATGGCGCCTACTTTGAACTCATCGCCTGGCGCAGCCCCTCGCCCGGCGACCGTTGGTGGGAGCTGCTGAACCAGCATGGCGAAGGCATCGTGGACTTTGCCCTGCTGCCGCCCGGGACGGCGGCCACCGTGAAGGGAGCCAACGAACGGGGCCTGGCCTACAGCGGCCCCCACGACGGAGGCCGCTTGCGGCCCGATGGCGAACGGCTGCAGTGGCAAACCGCCCGCCCGCCATCGACAGACCTGCCATTTCTGTGCGGAGACATCACCCCCCGCGCGCTGCGGGTGCCCGAGGGCGACGCCCGCGTGCACCCCAACGGCGCACGTGCTGTACTCAGCCTGTCGATTGCCGTGCAAGACCTGGACGCCAGCCTGGCCCGCTACCGCGCCTTGCTGGGCGACGCGCAGGGCACACACATTGGCACACCCTTTGTGTTGCCGGGCGCTGCAGCGCGGGTGGCTACCATTGCCCTGGGCGCCACCACCTTGGTGCTGACGCAGCCGATCCCTGGAGCCGCGCCGCACACCACACAGGCGCACCAACTGGCCAAGCGCGGCCCTGGCCCGTTTGCCGTGGTGCTGGGCACCGGTTCACCGGCCGCACAGCCACACCAGGCATGGCATCGGGAGCTGACCCACGGCGCCGCGATTGAACTGGTGGTGGGTTGACCGCGGCTGGCCCCAGCACATCCGCACCGCCATCAAAAAGGGGAAGTGGGCACAACACCCACTTCCCCTTTTTTTGATCGCCAACCGGCTGCCACTGCAACCGGTGTGCGCTCTGGCTAGCGCCGTTGTGCCGCCAGCCTGCGCACCACGGTCGTGAGGCAGTCGATTTCGTCAAACGTGTTGTAGAACGCGAGCGACGGCCGCACCGTGGTCTCCACGCCAAAGCGGCGCAGGATGGGCTGGGCACAGTGGTGGCCCGTGCGCACCGCAATGCCCTCCTGGTTGAGGGCCTTGCCCACTTCCTCGGTGGTGTAACCCGCGAGAACGAAGGACATCACGCTGGCCTTGTGGGCCGCCGTGCCGATCAAGCGCACGCCCGGGATGGCGCCGAGCTGCTGCATGCCGTACACCAGCAGGTCATGCTCGTACTGCGCAATGTTCTCGATGCCCACGCGGTTCACGTAGTCGATGGCTGCCCCCAGTCCGACGGCGTCGGCAATGTTGCCGGTGCCTGCCTCGAACTTGTTAGGAATGGGCTGGAACACCGTCTTCTCGAAGGTCACGTCGGCAATCATGTTGCCGCCGCCCTGCCAGGGAGGCATGTCTTCCAGCACCTCGCGCTTGCCCCAGACCACGCCAATGCCGGTCGGCCCGAAGACCTTGTGGCCCGAGAACACGAAGAAGTCGGCGCCGATGTCCTGCACGTCCACCCGCATGTGCGAGATGGACTGCGCGCCATCGACCAGCGCCTTGGCCCCTGCGCGGTGCGCCAGGGCCACGATCTCCTTGACGGGCACCACCGTACCGAGCGCGTTCGACACCTGCGTGACGGACACGATCCTGGTGCGGTCGTTCAGGAGCTTCTGGTATTCATCCAGCAGCACCTGGCCCGAGTCGTCCACGGGAATCACGCGCAGCTTGGCGCCCTTGGCGGCCGCAAGCTGCTGCCAGGGAACGATGTTGGCGTGGTGCTCCAGGTGGCTGACGATGATCTCGTCGCCCTCGCCGATGTGCTGCGCGCCCCAGCTCTTGGCCACGAGGTTGATGGCCTCGGTGGTGCCGCGCACAAAGATCACCTCGTTCACATCCGGCGCGTTGATGAAGTTCTTCACGCGCTGGCGGGCGCCTTCATAGGCGTCGGTGGCGCGTGCGGCCAGTTCATGGGCGGCGCGGTGGATGTTGGAGTTCTCGTGCTCGTAGAAGTACGAGATGCGATCAATGACCGCCTTCGGCTTGTGCGTGGTGGCCGCGTTGTCGAGCCACACCAGCTGGCGGCCGTTCACGCGCTCGGAGAGCACGGGAAAGTCACGGCGGATGGCATGCACGTCAAACGGCGGATGCTGGCCCTGCCCGGCCAGGGGCACCGTGGCGAGCGGCGCGGGCTTGGCCGGAGTGACATAGCCGCTGGGCAGCACCACGGCATCGGCAAAGTAGAACTGCGGTGCAGTGCCGGGAGACGCCTGCGCCAACGGTGCGGACGAGGGCGCTGGTGTGCCGCGCAGGTCCACCCCTTGCAGGTTGGCAAACGGCTGGCGGGCCAGTTCGTCGCTGACGCGCGTGGGGCCCAGCGCATTGCCTGGCGTGCCGCTGTGGCCACCGGGCGAGGGCTGCCCGTGCTGGGGCGACAGGAAATAGAACGGCGATGACGGCGATGTATTGGCTGCAGGGTGGCTGCCAGCCGATGCACCGCTGGCACCCGCCGCCTCGGGGACACCCAGCACGCCACTGCCAAACCGGGGCTCGTAGCCGGGCACGGCAGTGACCACGGTGTCGGGCACGCCGTTGGCAGCGGTGGCATGGGGCAGCAGGGAAGGCGCCCTGTGCGCCAGCGACAGCACGGGCGTGGGCGAGGCGGGCGCCAGATTGGCGCCCGGCACCTGCCCCTGCGGGAACGGCGTACCGGGCACACTGGGCCCGAAGCCCGCTGGACTGGCCAGCGGCGAACCCGCAGGCGCGATGTTGACTGGCGCCTGCACACCGGCCGGCCCGGGCGATGCCTGGGCAAAGCTCGGGACGGTGGCCGGTGGTGTCGATGGCAACCCCAGGCCAGCCACCGGGCTTGCCGGGCTGGAAGGGTTGCCGGTGGGCAGCTGAGGCGTCTCGCCCGGCCGGGCCGAGAAAAACGCCGTGGCCATCTGTGCCAGCAGCGCCGGGCTGATCGGCGCCTCTGGCGCGTCAGGCACGCCCACAGAGGTGGAAGGAATGTTGCTCACCGCAGATTACTTGTAGGTATCGGGGTAGTCGTGATACTTGTTGACCTCGACGTCATCCAGCACCGCCAGCGCGTCGCTGGTCAGCACGGCGAGCGAGCAGTACAGCGAGATCAGGTACGACGCGATCGCGTGGTTGTTGATGCCCATGAAACGCACCGACAGGCCCGGGCCCTGTTCGCCCGGCAGGCCCGGCTGGAACAGACCCACCACTCCCTGGCGCTTGTCGCCCACGCGCAGCAGCAGGATCTTGCTCTTGCCATCGGCCACGGGCACCTTGTCAGAAGGAATCAGCGGAATGCCGCGCCAGGTGATGAACTGCGAGCCGAACAGGCTCACGGTGGGCGGCGGCGTGCCACGGCGGGTGGCTTCGCGCCCGAACGCCGCAATGGCCAGCGGGTGCGCCAGGAAAAACGCGGGCTCTTTCCAGACCTTGGTCAGCAACTCGTCCAGGTCGTCGGGCGTGGGGGCACCGGTGAGCGGGAAGATACGCTGCTCTTCCGTCACCTGGGCCAGCAGGCCGTAGTCGGGGTTGTTGATGAGTTCGCTTTCCTGGTTTTCCTTGATCGTTTCGATCGTCAGGCGCAGCTGTTCCTTGATCTGGTCGTGCGGGCTGCTGTACAGGTCCGACACGCGGGTGTGCACGTCGAGCACGGTGCTCACGGCATTGAGGAAATACTCGCGCGGGTTCTCTTCGTAGTCCACGAAGGTGCGTGGGAGCTGGTTCTCCGACTCCTTGGCGGTGCACGCCACCTTGATGGCCTCGGGGTTCTTGACCTTGTTGAGGCGGTAGATGCCTGCTTCCACCGGCGTCCATTGCAGCAGGTGGGTCAGCCAGCGGGGGCTGATGGTCTCCAGCTGGGGGACGGTCTTGGTTGCATTGGCTAGTTGCCGTGCGGCGCTATCGCCGAGTGCGGTCGTGCCGCCCACTGTTGCCGACATAGTGAAACTCCCTGGGGTAAAAAATCAGTGATGAAAAATGGAATGCGCGCAGTGTCCTGTGGCGAGGCAGGTGGCCTCAACAGGCTATAGCCGCCAACTGGATGCCGCGCACCAGCTGGGCCCGCTGGACGGCCTCGCCCCGCACCACCAGGCCCGACGGCGCCACGCCCAGCGCACCGGCCAGCTTCTCGACAGTGGCGAGCGAGGCGATCACACTGCCGCGCTCGATCTCGCCCACATAGGAGCGGTTGAGGTCGGAGTGCTCGGCCAGGCGCTCCTGCGACCAGCCCCGGGCCTCGCGCGACTGGCGCACGGCGATGCCAAAACCCTGGACCAGCGTGCTCATAGCGCAGCCCCCGCCAGCACCGAGGCAAAACGGCCCGACTCTTGCGAACTGGCCTGCGTGACATGGCTGCCAGCGGGCACGTCGTGCGTGACCCAGACATTGCCACCAATCACGGCACCCCGACCCAGCGTGACGCGGCCCAGGATGGTGGCGCCCGCATAGATGACCACATCGTCCTGCACCACCGGGTGGCGGGGCAGGCCTTTTTGCAGGTGGCCGTCGGCACCGGTGGGAAACCGCTTGGCACCCAGCGTGACGGCCTGGTACACCCGCACGCGCTCGCCGATCACCGCCGTCTCGCCAATCACCACGCCGGTGCCGTGGTCGATGAAAAAGCCTGCGCCAATCTGCGCGCCGGGGTGGATGTCGATGCCGGTTTCACTGTGCGCCAGCTCGGCCACGATGCGGGCCAGCAAGGGCAGGCCCAGCTGGTAGAGCCGGTGCGCCAGGCGGTGGTGGATCATGGCCAGGATGCCGGGGTAGCAGAGCAGCACTTCGTCCACACTGCGCGCCGCCGGGTCGCCCTGGTAGGCGGCCAGCACATCGCTGTCAAGCAGGCGGCGGATGGCGGGCAGCGACTGCGCAAACGCCTGGGCCGACCGGCGCGCCTGCGCGTCCACATCCGACCCGTCCAGCGCCTGGCGGCGGGCGCTGTAGCGCAGCTCCAGCCCGATCTGTACATGCAGCGCATGCAAGGCGCTGTCCAGCGTGTGGGCCACATAGAAATCTTCACTCTCCTGGCGCAGGTCGTAGGGCCCCAACCGCATGGGGAAGAGCGCACCCTTGAGCTGGTGCAGCACCTGGGCGAGGGCGTCGCGCGAGGGGAACTCGCGCTCGCCCGCATCCTGCGCGCGGTTGTGCGCATCGCGCCACTCGCGCCGGGCCGCGCTCAGCGATTGCGCGATCTGTTCAATGTCGAAAAGGGCCATGGGGTGTCATGCCGGTTGTGCCGGTCTTTCCAATCTGCAAAGTTCGGGGGTCCAACGCGCTGTTCAGTCCTGCACCCAGGGCAACTGGTGAAAGCGCCAGCCATCGCCGCCGCCCCGGTGTTGCTGTTCATCGATCTCGCCCTCAAAGCCTTCGAGCACGTTGAACACATGGCGGAACCCGGCGGCGGCGGCCGCCTCGGCCGCCAGCACCGAGCGCTTGCCGCTGCGGCACAGCAGCAGCACCACGGCGTCCTTGCCGCCGTCCTTGGCCAGCTTGGCTTCCAGCTCGCGCACAAAGCGCGGGTTGCGTGTGAGCGCCGTGCCCGTGGCCCAGGCCACATGCTGGCTGCCGGGCACATGGCCCACAAACTTGCGCTCCTCGGCCGAACGCACGTCCACCAACACGGCCTGGCCCGACTGCACCAGTGCCCACGCCACCGCCGGGCGCACGCCACCGGCGTAGCTCAGCCCCTGGGCAGCGGCATCGGCGCGGGCAGCCTCCAAGGCTTCGGGCAGGGCGATCTCAAGGGCTTCGGCGGACATGGACGGGGTCTCCTGGAACGTGGGGGAAAGCGGTTTTGGGTGGGGATAGCCACCAATTTATGCGGGGGTCCGCAAAAACCAAACGAATAAAAATCGTTTTCTTTACAACCAAATCATCTGACAAGAGATCCCGGCAAGAGCTGGCAGTGCACTGGATTGCCATCCACCCCGGGGAGGCGCGGCAGGGTTAGGTGGGGCTGCCGCCACCCCGAACCCGGCCAGGGGCGTAAAGGTGCCGCAGGCGGCACCAGCCGATCCAGGGCTTGCAGCGCAGGTGGGGAGATGGGGAGGAGGGGCACCTGTCAGCCTGGGAGCTGCGGGCTTGGCGCCCGGGCAGGCGAGACGGAGCGGGCCGGTGCCGACCACGCCTGTCGAAAAGTTACCAGCGGGCGCCAGCCGCCAAAAGTGGCAGATCCCGAGGCATGGCGATTGGCCGCTGCGGACCGGTACCACGCCCAGGGCCAGGCTCCGCACGGGGCCTGGGGAAGCGTTCACGCCAGCAAGTCCGCACAGGGTGCGTGGCGTGCAGGCGGGGGCGTGGCTGGGCGCCTGGGCGCTCAGGACGGCCGCTTCATCTGGCAGGACGTGGGCTGGGCGCTGATGTAGTTGTCCCATGCCACCTCCGAGCGGAAGCCGTAGCCGGTCTTTTCGGCGTCGTACTTCACACCCTTGCTGCCTTGCTTGGCCCAGATGCCCAGGTACAGCGGCGCTTCGAGCTGGTGGTCGGTCTTGCGCATGCGCACCTCGCCCATGGGGCTCTTGTAGGTCATGTTTTCCAGCGCGAAGGCCACCTTCTTCGCATCGGTGGACTGGGCCTTGCGCATGGCCTCACGCAGCATGTGCACGCTGTTCCAGTGAGCGGCAAACACAAAGTCGTCACCGGTCTTCTTCTTGTAGTCCACGTAGATCTTTTCCAGCTCGGGGGTGGGGGCGTTGTGCACCCAGTTCCAGATCACCCCGACCTTGCCCTCGCCCCAGGGCCCGATCTGCGCGGGTGTGCCGGGGTTGTTGGCGTTGAGCGTGAAGTAGTTGATGTTCAGGCCGTAGTCGCGCGAGGACTTGAACAGCAGCGTAAGGTCGCTGCCCCAGTTGGAGGTAATGACCGTGTCGGCCTTGGTGGCGGCAATCTTGGCCACGTACGAGGCGAAATCGCGCGTCTGGGCGATGGGGATGAAGTCATCGCCCACGACCTCGATGTCAGGCCGTTTGCGCGCCAGGTATTCCTTGGCGGCCTTGGAGACCTGGCGGCCGTGGGTGTAGTCCTGGTTGAGCAGGTACACGCGCTTCACGTCCTTGCGGCCTTGCAGGTAGGTGGTCAGCGCCTCCATCTTCATCTCGCTCGACGGATAGAAGCGGAAGTGCCAGAAGCTGCAGCGCTCGTTGGTGAGCTGCGGGTCCATGGCGGCGTAGTTGAGGTACACGGTCGCGCGCTCGGGGTCGCGCTCGGCGAGCTTGTTGAGCGCATCCACCAGCGCCAGCGCCACGCCCGAGCCACCGCCCTGGGTGATGTAGCGCACGCCCCGGTCGGTGGCGGCCTTCAGGGCGTTCAGGCTCTCCTGCGGCGTGCCCTTGTTGTCAAAGTCCATCACCTCGAACTTGGGCTCGTTGGGCCCGGCCTTGGCGTTGACCTGCGCCACCACCTCACGCAGCTGGTTGAGCGAGCTTTGGCCGGTGAGCGCGAACGGGCCGGACAGCAGGTCGATAAAGCCGATCTTCACCGTCTCGGCCGCACCGGCATGCGCGGACATCACCAGCGCTGCGGCGCATGCGCCGGCCTTCAACCAATGGCGCGGCCATTTCCGGGGAACCAAATTCATGTCTGTCTCCGTAGGGTGGGTGGGTGGTTGGGAAAGAAAGGAAAGCCAAAACCGAAGGCCGTCAGCGCATGGCTGTGTCATTCGCCGCCAAACACCGAGCCATGGCGCTGCCGCAGCTCGTTTTTCTGGACCTTGCCGGTGCCGCCCAGCGGCAGGCTCTCGACAAACAGCACGTCGTCGGGCAGCCACCACTTGGCCACGCGCTGCGCCAGAAAGTCCAGGATCTGCGCCTTGTCGAGCGACTGGCCTGGCTTGCGCACGATGAACAGCAACGGGCGTTCGTCCCACTTGGGGTGCTTGACGCCGATGACCGCCGCCATGGCCACCGCGGGGTGGGCCACGGCGGCGTTCTCCAGGTCGATGGAGCTGATCCACTCGCCGCCCGACTTGATCACGTCCTTGGTGCGGTCGCGGATCTGCACCACGCCCTGCGGGTTGATGGTGGCGATGTCGCCCGTGGGGAACCAGCCATCCACCAGCGCCGAACGCTCGGCCTTGTGGTACCGGTCCACGATCCACTGGCCGCGCACCATCAGCTCGCCCTGCGCCACGCCGTCCCGGGGCAGGCTGGTGCCGTTTTCGTCCACCAGCTTGAGTTCGATGCCGAACACCGACTTGCCCTGCTTGGCCACCAGCGCGTGGCGGTCCTCGGGCGGCAGTTCGGCATCGGCCGCGCCCAGCACGCTCATGGTGGCAATGGCCGTGGTCTCGGTCATGCCCCAGCCGTGGCGCACTTCCACGTCGTACACATCGTTGAACTTGGCGATCAGCGCCTTGGGCATGGCCGATCCGCCCACGCCCGTGCGCCGCATGGTGGTAAAGCGCAGCCCGTGCTGCTCCACATGCTGGATCAGGCCCATCCAGATGGTGGGCACGCCCGCGCTGACGGTGACGCGCTCGGTCTCCATCAGCTCGTACAGGCTGGCAGCGTCCAGGCGCGGGCCCGGCAGCACCAGCTTGGCGCCGCCGATCAGCGCCGCATAGGGCAGGCACCAGGCGTTGATGTGGAACATGGGCACCACGGGCAGGATGGTCTCCCGCGCGCTGATGCTCAGCACGCCCGGCATGCAGGCCGACAGGGCACTGAGCACCAGCGCCCGGTGCGAATACAGCACGCCCTTGGGGTTGCCGGTGGTGCCCGACGTGTAGCACAGCGCTGCGCCAGCCTTTTCATCACACACGGGCCAGGTGAAGCGGTCGGCCTGGCGGGCCACCAGCGTCTCGTACGCCTCGACCCCAGGCACCCCTTGCAGGTCGATGCCGCCCAGCGCGTCGGCATCACACAGCGCCACCCAGTGCCGCACGCGGGGGCACGACGCCGCAATGGCGCGCACCAGCGGCGCAAAGCTGGTGTCGAACAGCACCACCTCATCGTCGGCATGGTTGACGATGTAGGCGAGCTGCTCGGGGTGCAGGCGCGGGTTGCAGGTGTGCATGACCATGCCGCTGCCCGACACAGCGTAGTACGCCTCCAGGTGGCGGTGGTTGTTCCAGGCCAGCGAGCCCACCACGCTGCCGGGACGCAGGCCCAGCGCCTGCAGCGCATTGGCGAGCTGCCGGGCACGCCGGGCCAGGTCGGCAAAACGGTAGCGGTGCAGGCCGCCATCGGTGTCGCGCGAAACCACCTGCTGGTCGCCGTACTGGTTCTCGCCATGTTCGAGGATGGCCGAAACGAGTAACGGCCGGTCCATCATGCTGCCGGGCTGCTGCATTGCTATCGTCTCCTTGTCGTCTGCGCGGTGCTGCAGCGCAGCATCCGTTGGATGCCGGTGCAGGCCCTCCATGCCGGGCTTGCGCATCGTCGCAAACAACGCTGAGGGTGCTTGTCTTGTGCGCGACTGCAGGCTGCGCTGTTTTGACAGCCTGCACTGTCGCAACAAGACGGCGCACGGCTGCCCGCTTGTGCACAATCGCCCCAGGTGATCCCGCCCTTCGCCGCAGCTTTACGCGGCCCCTCCTGCCCGTGTGGCGCTCTCGCATGAACAGAAACCTGTGGCTGCTGGCCCTGTGCCAAGGCCTTTTTCTCACCAACAACGTCGTCTTCATCGCCATCAACGGGCTGGTGGGCCTGCAGTTGGCGCCTTTTGGCTGGATGGCCACGCTGCCGGTGATGGGCTATGTGGTGGGCGGTGCGCTGTCCACGCCTCTGGTGGCGCATAGCCAGGCGCGCTGGGGGCGCAAGGTGTCGTTCCAGATCGGGCTGGCCGTAGCCGTGCTGTCGGCCGCGCTGTGTGCCTGGGCAGCGTTCAGCGCCAGCTTCTGGCTGCTGTGCACCGCCACGGTGGTGGCGGGCTACTACAGCGCCAACGGCGGACTGTACCGCTTTGCCGCGGCCGAACTGGCCACGCCGGACTACCGTGAAAAGGCCGTGTCGCTGGTGCTGGCCGGTGGCCTGCTGGGCGCCGTGGCGGGCCCCAACCTGGCCAGCGCCACGCGCACGCTGTTCCCGGTGCCTTTTGCGGGCGCCTACATTGCGCTGATCGGCGTGGCGCTGTTGTCCATGCTGTGCATGTCGGCCATTCGCTTCGAGGCGCAACCCGTGGTGCTCAATGCAGCGGGCCAGCGCGAGCAGGGCCGCCCCCTCACCGTGCTGATGCGCCAGCCCGCCTTCATCGTGGCCATTGTGGGCGCCGCGCTGGGCTATGGCGTGATGAACCTGTTGATGGCCGCCACGCCGCTGGCCATGCAGGTGTGTGGCTTTGACTTCGACGCCTCGGCGCTGGTGCTGGAATGGCACGTGATCGGCATGTTCGCGCCCGGCTTTGTCACCGGCCACCTCATCAAGCGCTTTGGCGTGCTGCCCGTCATGGGCGTGGGCGTGCTGCTGAACTTTGCCTGCGTGGCCGTGGCGCTGATGGGCCTGGAGCTGCACCACTTCGGCATTGCGCTGTTCTTCCTGGGTGTGGGCTGGAACTTCCTGTTCACCGGCTCCACCACGCTGGCGATGACGGCCTACCGCCCGGAAGAGAAGGACCGCGCCCAGGCAGCCATCAACTTCTGCGTGTACGCCACGCTGGCGCTGAGTGCGTTTTCATCCGGCGTGCTGGTCACCACCCAGGGCTGGACGCTGCTGAACGCCGGGTCGCTGGTGCCCATCGCCCTCACCGGTCTGGCGCTGCTGTGGCTGGCGCTGCAGCGCCGCCGCGCTGCGGTGGTGTGACGCCAGCGCCCGAGGCCGCCACCTCGGCCTGCAGCCACTGCGTGAAAGCCGCCACCGTGGGGTCGGGCTCGCGCGCAGGTGGCATGAACAGGCTGTAGCCCCGAGCCCCCGTGTCGGCATGTAGGTGGGCCAGGGCCAGCGTGCCCGCGTCCAGCTCGCGCTGCACAAAATACTGCGGCACCAGGCCCACGCCCAGGTCGGCGCGCACGGCCTCCACCAGCATCGAGAAAAGATCGAAGCGGTGGCCACCCAGCCGGTGCTCGGGCACGCGGGTGATGCCCGCACGCGCAAACCAGTCGTCCCACGCGCCCAGGCGCGAGCTGAGCTGCAGCAGCGGCGCGGCGCGGAAGTCGCCCCGCGCCATGGCCCGCCGGTGGCGCGCGCCGGGCGCACACACGGCCACCACCACCTCGCGCATCAGCGGCGTGGCCTGGGCGCCGGGCCAGCTCGCGTCGTCGTACTGCACGGCCAGGTCGAACGGCAGCTCGGCCATGTAGGTCTGCGTGGGAAACACCTGCAAATGCAGACTGCAGTGGCGGTGCCGGGCCAGAAAGGCAGGCAGGCGCGGCAGCAGCCAGCGCTCGGCAAACACGGGCACGCAGCCCACCAGCAGGCGCGTGCCGTCGGGCCGCTGGGCCATGGCTTCGAGCGTGTGGTTCTGCAGCCGCAGCAGGTCGCCCACCACCTGGCCGTGGTAGCGCCGCCCGGCGGGCGTGAGGCGCGAGCCACGCGCGCTGCGCTCGAACAGCAGCACGCCCAGCTGGGCCTCCAGGTGGCGAATCTGCTGGCTGACGGCGCTGTGCGTGATGCACAGCTCCTCGGCCGCCTGGCTCACGCTGTGATGGCGGGCCACGGCCTCGAAGGCCAGGAGGGCGCGGGTGCTGGGGATGTGGCGGTGCATGGAAGGAGCAGGCAAAGCGGGGGATGTAAGAAAAACTGTCAGCCCGCCAAATTAAAGCAAAGCGGGCGCCGCGCACTCGCGCGACGATGCGAGGCATGCAAGCTCCGCGCCCACGGTGGGGAGCTGCGCCTTTCATTGCTGCTTTTGCTTTGCCCTACCTTTCCATGACATCCACTCCCTCCCGCATCCGCCGCCCCCACGCCACCCACGCGCTGTGCGCCATCGCCCTGGCCGCCGCCACCTGGACGGCGCCCGCCGCCGCACAAAGCGCCGTGGCCTCGGCGCCCGAGCAGCTCAGCCCCGCCGTGGAGACGGCCTTCACGCGCCTGCTGGCCGCGCCCCGCATCACCCAGCTGATGGACGCGGTGCGGGCCGACCACACCCGCTCCATCGACGACCTGAAGATGCTCACCGAGATCGAGGCGCCACCCTTCAAGGAGCAAAAACGCGCCGAGGCCTTTCTGGCGCGGCTGCAGGCTCTGGGCCTGACACACGCGTCCATCGACGCCGAAGGCAATGTGGTGGGCCTGCGCAAGGGCACGGGCAAGGGGCCCAAGCTGGTGATTTCGGCCCACCTGGACACGGTGTTCCCTGCGGGCACCGATGTGAAGGTGAAAGAGCAGGACGGCAAGCTGATGGCCCCCGGCATTTCGGACAACACCCGCAGCCTGGCCGTGCTGCTGTCGTGGCTCAAGGTGCTGAACGAGCAGAAGATCGAGACCGTGGGCGACCTGCTGTTTGTGGGCAATGTGGGCGAGGAGGAGCTGGGCAACCTGCGCGGCATGAAGCACCTGTTTGCCGAGCACCGCGACATCGACGGCATGGTGGCCCTGGAGCCCGCCGCCGACGGCAACGTGCTGGTGCTGGGCACGGGCAGCCACCGCTACGAGGTCACCTTCAAGGGCCCGGGTGGCCACAGCTACGCCGCATTTGGCCGCGTGCCCAGCGCCATCCACGGCATGGGCCGTGCCATTGCCAAGATCGCCGACATCAAGACCCCCAGCTACCCCAAGACCACCTTCACCGTGGGCACGGTGGGTGGCGGCACCTCGGTGAACACCATTGCGCCCGATGCGCGCATGGCGGTGGACATCCGCTCGGACGCGATGGCGCCGCTGCTGGAGACCGAAAAGAAAATCCTCGCCGCCATCGACGAGGCCGTGGCCGAAGAAAACCAGCGCTGGGGCGTGCAGTCGCTCAGCGTGTCGCACAAGCTGATTGGTGACCGCCCGGGCGGACAGACCGCATCGGACGCCCTCATCGTGCAGGCCGCCGTGCGCGCCAACCGCGCGCACGGCCGCAAGACCACCCTGGGCGGGGCGAGCACTGACGCCAACGTGCCCATGTCGCTGGGCATCCCGGCCATCGTGATGGGCGGCGGCGGCAAGACGGGCGGCTTTCATGCGCTGTCGGAGTGGATCGACCTGACCGACGCCTGGCAAGGCGCGCAGACCTCGCTCATCACCGTTCTGGGCCTGGTGGGTGTGCAGGGGGTGAGCGAGCCGCTGCTGGAAAAACGAAAGAAGTAAAAAGCCCTCCATCCGTTCGGGCTGAGCCCGTCGAAGCCAGAGCACCGCCCCGGCACGGGCAGTGGAAGAAAAGACTGGAAGAATTCACGTTTGTTGACACAGGGCATCGGCCCGGGTGCGTACCATCCGCCCTGGGGCGCCTGCGGGCGGGTTCCTCTCATCCGTCCTTCTTCCTCCCTTCCCCTTTCTTTTTTCTTCCGCAGGAGATCACCATGGGCTTGCTCGATTCCGTCTTGGGTGCTGTCATCAACAACGCGTCGCAGGGCGGCGCACAGGCCTCGGCCAGCGGCGCGGCCGGCGGGCTGGGCGGCCTGCTGGGCCTGGCCGCGCAGAACCCGCAGCTCATCCAGGTGGTGATGTCCCTGGTCAGCAACGATGGCCCGGTGGGCGGGCTGCCGGGTTTGATGGCCAAGTTCCAGCAGGCCGGACTGGGCAATGTGATTGCCTCGTGGCTGAGCAGCGGGCCCAACCAGGCGATCTCGGGCGAGCAGCTGTCGCAGGTGCTGGGCAGCGGGCCGCTGTCGCAAATCGCCGCGCAGCTGGGCGTGGGCAGCAGCGCCGCCGCAGGCCAGCTGGCCCAGGTGCTGCCGGGCCTGGTGGACCAGCTCAGTCCCCAGGGCCATGCACCGCAGGGCGGGTTTGGCAATGCCAGCGACCTGTTGGGGATGCTGGGCGGATTGCTTCAAAAATGATAGCTGTCAGCGCTTGATGGATGAGCGCAAGAGCCCTTTTTTCCTCACATTTTTGATCACTGCGCCAGCGGGCAGCGCCGCACCAGCCACTGGCGCAGCAGGTCAAACACGGGCGCGGCCAGCTCGGGGCTTTCGTTGAACAGCTCGTGGTACAGCGGCTCGAAACAGTGCGACTGCACCAGGGCCTGGGGCGCGGCAGCGGCAAAGGCACGGCTGCCTGCGGGATTCACCAGCTTGTCGCTGCCCGCCCAGATCAGCAGCGTGGGCACGCTCCAGTGCGCGGCGCGTGCCACGGTGGCGGGGCCGCCGTCAGCGATGAAGCGCGCCAAGCGGGCGCTGATGCGGTCGTGGCACAGCGGGTCGGCCAGGTAGGCGGCGGGCACGGCCGGGTCGTGCGAGAGGTATTGCGCATCGAGCCCGTTGCCCACGCGCAGGTTGGGAGCCACACGGGGCAGCGTGGCCAGCAGCAGTTTTTGCACGGCGTTCAGGCCCGGGTCCAGCGCGGGGGATGACAAGACCAGCGCATCGACAGGCCGCAGGTGCATGGCCACAAACCGCGCGGCGACCAGGCCACCCATGCTGTGGCCCAGCAGCACCAGGGGCTGGCCTTGCGGCATGCGGGCGCGGGTGGCGTCCACCAGGTCGGCCAGGTCGTCGAGCAGGCGCAGGTCGCTGGTGAGGCCGCCACGTGGCCCGGTCGATTCGCCGTGGCCGTAATGGTCGTAGCCACGCACGGCAAACCCCCAGTCGTTCAGCCTGCGCGCCACAGGGTCGTAGCGGCCCACATGCTCGCCCAGGCCATGCACCAGCAGCACGGTGCCCCGGCAGGGTTCGCCCTCGGGCAGAGGCCAGTCCTGCACGGCCAGGGTTTCGCCGTCGCTGGCGGTGAAGGTGGTCAGGGTCGAGGGGGTCAGGTCGTCGGCGTTCATGGGCAGCGGGGCTGTCAGGGGGATGGCACGCAGCATACCCGGCAGGCTTCAAAAGCCCAACGCAAAAAAAGGGGCTGCATGGACCGCAGCCCCTCAGAGCCTGTTTTCAGGGACGGTGGGCAACCAGGCTCAGGCGGCCTGGGTGGTGGCTGCAGCCTGGTGCTGCGCCATGCCCGCAATCACCTGCGCCACGGCGGCGGTGAGCTTCTTGGCATAGGGCACGTGCAAGAACTCGTTGGGGCCGTGCGCGTTGCTCTTGGGGCCCAGCACACCGCAGACCATCATCTGCGCAGTGGGGAAGCCTTCGCTGAGCATGTTCATGAGCGGGATGGTGCCGCCCTGGCCGATGTAGCCGCAGGGTGCGCCAAAGTGCGCCTGCGAGGCCTCGTTGAGCGCCTGCTCGAACCAGGGCGTGGTGCTGGGCGCATTCCAGCCCGTGGCGCCGCTCGTGCCCTGGAAGGTGACCTTGGCCTGGTAGGGCGCGTTGTCTTCGAGCAGGGCTTTGAGCTCCTGCACGGCGGCGGCGGCGTCCACCAGAGGCGGCAGGCGCAGGCTGAGCTTGAAGGCGGTGTAGGGGCGCAGCACGTTGCCTGCGTCCTGCAGCGCGGGGAAGCCCTCGGCACCGGTCACAGAGAGCGTGGGCTCCCAGGTGCGCTTGAGCAGCGCCTGCACCGGATCGGTGGTGGTGGGCAGCGCAAAGGTGGTGGCACCGCCGCAGTCGTAGTGCGCCCAGGGGAAACGCTTGTACACCTCGTCGCCCAGGATGGCGGCCGTGGCGCGGGCTTGCGCCAGGCGGTCGGCGGGCACTTCGCAGTGGAAGCTGGCGGGCAGCAGGCGGCCGGTGGCGCTGTCTTCCAGGCGGTCGAGCACCTGGCGCATGATGCGGAACGACGAGGGCACCAGGCCCGATGCGTCGCCGGAGTGGATGCCTTCGGTCAGGATCTCGACCTTGAGCGTTCCCGTGGCCATGCCGCGCAGGCTGGTGGTGAGCCACAGCTGGTCGTAGTTGCCCGCGCCCGAATCCAGGCACACCACCAGCGCCACGTTGCCCATGCGGGGCTTCAGAGCCTCGATGTAGGGCAGCAGATCGCGCGAGCCGCTTTCTTCGCAGGTTTCGATGAGGCCCACGATGCGCGGGTGGGGCACGTTCTGGCGCTTCAACTCCTGAACGGCGGCGATGCTGGCGTAGACCGCATAGCCGTCGTCGGCGCCGCCCCGGCCGTAGAGCTTGCCGTCCTCGTACTTGGGCGTCCAGGGGCCGAGGTCGTTGCGCCAGCCGCTGAACTCGGGCTGCTTGTCCAGGTGGCCGTACATGAGCACGGTGTCGGTGGCGCCCGCCTGGGTAGCGTCGATTTCAAAGAACAGCACGGGGGTGCGGCCTTCCAGGCGCACCACTTCGAGCTTCAGGCCTTCGACCTTTTGCGATTCGACCCAGGCGGCGGCGTTGCGCACCACGGTGTCGAGCAGGCCCTGCGCGGCCCAGTCGGGCGAGAACATGGGCGACTTGGCGGGGATGGCGATGTAGTCGGTGAGCTGGCGAACAATGTCGTTGTCCCAGGCCTGGCTGACCCGTTCAAGGGCCAGGGCGGGTTGCAGGGCGTGGGCGGGGACTCGGGCGTTCATGGACAGCTCTCCTGGATGGGGGGAATGGGAGCCTGAGTGCCGTCCCGTTCGGGTTGCGACGGGACGGCCAACAGGTTCTTGTGGGCCAAAACCAGCATTCCAACACAAGCCCCGCGCAGATGCCACCGGGCGCGGCCAAACACCTGCAAAGGGCTCTGTTGCGCCGCAGCATGTGCCTGGCGCCGGCGGGGCATCCGCCGGGGTTTCGCGCGGCTCAGTACCGGGAGACGGGATGGGTCTCGGGGTTGTCCAGGTTGGCGCGCTGTGCGGACGGGCGCCGCAGGCCCGTGGCCACCTCCACGCGGTTGCGGCCGTTCTCCTTGGCCTGGTAGAGCGCGCGGTCGGCAGCGGCGATCAGCATGTCCCAGCTGTCGCCCGTCTCCAGGCGGCCGCCGAACACGCCAATGCTCACGGTGACGGCAATGTTGGTGCTGCCGGGCTCGGTGCGGGTGTCGCTGCCCCCTTCGGTGCTGCCAATGCGGCACCGTGACTCGGCCACCGCGCGGCACAGCTCGCGCGCCAGCTGTTCGGCGCCCAGCAGCGTGGTGTCAGGCAGCACCACCATGAACTCCTCGCCGCCGTAGCGGCCTACCAGGTCCTGCGCGCGCACCCGGCCACGCAGCACCTCAACCACATGACACAGCACCTGGTCGCCCACCGGGTGGCCGTAGCGATCATTCACGCGCTTGAAGTGGTCGATGTCCACCATCATGAGTGCGATGGGCTCGCGGGTGCGCACGGCACGCGAGACATCGCGGTCCAGCGCGGAGATCAGCGAGCGGCGGTTGGCCACACCGGTGAGCGGGTCGATGGCGGCCATGATGCGGTTGTTCTCGTCGGCCTGGTCGCGCGCCATGAACACAAAACCCATGGAGCTGATGAGCACCACCGAAAACGTGGCCAGAAAGGTGAGCGTCTGCAGCGCGCTGGCCTGCAGGATGCCGGAGGCCACGGCCGTGCTGCTCAGCGCCAGCAGGGCGCGGCCGCTGAGCACGACGGCCTCCAGCGCCAGCCCCGCCACCAGCAGCCACTGCCCGCGCCCCACCGTGGCATCGCGGCGCTCCAGCGCCGTGGCCAGGGCCCACACGGCCTGCAGGCTGATCACCAGGCCCACAAAACTCACACGGGCCGCAAAGTTGTCGATGAAGGCGATCACAAAGCCGGTGACCAGTGCCGGGGGCACCAGCAGCAGCCCCCACCCGGCCGGGCGGCCCTGGAACTGGCGGATCGCTGCAATCATGCCCACAAACACGCAGGACAGCAGCAGGTTGCCCAGCACCACAGACAGCAGGTCGGGCACCAGGCCGCGCAGCATGATGAGGCCGTGCCCAATGGCGTTGACCAGCAGGGCCGCCGCCCAGCGCCCCAGGCCGTCGCGCCGGCGCCCCCAGCCCACCACCGCCATGGAGGCGGCCATCATCAGCGAGCTGACAATGATCATTGCCAGCATGGTGGGAACGTGGGCAGCCATGGAGCGCGGGGGGCCTGTGGGAGGGGTGGTGGGTCAGCCCAGCATAAACCAAGCGGCGCGGCGCGCGAAACAGCAATGTGCCATCCCCCAGGCGCCCCGGCGGCGGGCTGGCACCATCCGCCCATTCCGCACTCCGGGGACTGAAGGCACGGTTCAGTGCAGCTGCGCGGGTTCACCCCGGCGGCGGCCACCAGTGGGGGCACTGCCCGGCGCCCGCAGGGCCGGGCCGGGACCGCTGCCAGCCTGTGGCGCGGCCAGGGCTTGCAGGTCCTCATGCCCGTCACCCGCACCGTGGTGCAGCTTGAACACCTGCACCGCGCCCGCCAGCCGCGTCGCCTGCTCCCGCAGGCTTTGTGCGGCAGCGGCCGACTGCTCGACCAGCGCGGCGTTCTGCTGGGTCATCTGGTCGAGCTGGTTCACGGCGGTGTTGACCTGGCCAATGCCGTCCGACTGCTCACCCGAGGCGGCCGTGATCTCGCCAATGATGTCGCCCACGCGTTTGACGGAGCCCACGATCTCGTCCATGGTGCTGCCGGCGTTCTGCACCAGGCGCGCGCCCGATTCCACCCGCTCCACCGAGGCGCCGATGAGCGCCTTGATCTCGCGCGCGGCCTCGGCGCTGCGCCCGGCGAGGTTGCGCACCTCGCTGGCCACCACGGCAAAGCCCCGGCCCTGTTCGCCCGCACGGGCGGCTTCCACGGCCGCGTTGAGCGCGAGGATGTTGGTCTGGAAGGCGATGGAATCAATCACGCCAATGATGTCGGCGATCTTGCGCGAGCTTTGGTTGATGTCGCCCATGGTGGTGACCACCTCGCCCACCACCTGGCCGCCGCGTGCGGCCACCTCGGCGGCGGTGCTGGCCAGCTGGTTGGCCTGGCGCGCAGCGTCGGCGGACTGGCGCACGGTGGCGGTGAGCTGGTCCATGCTCTGCGCGGTCTGGGCCAGGCTGCTGGCCGTGGCCTCGGTGCGGGCCGACAGATCCTGGTTGCCGCTGGCGATCTCGGCGCTGGCGGTGGTGATGCTGTCCACCGCCGTGCGCACCTGCTGCAGCATCTGGGTGTAGCGCTGGCGCATGCCCTCGACCTCCTGCACCAGCGCGCCGATCTCGTCACGCCGCGTGGTGCGGAAGGCCTCGGTCAGGTCGCCCTGGGCCACGAGCGTGATGGCCTGGGTCAGGTCCTGCAGCGGGCGGCTCACGCCCCGGCGCAGCATCACGAACAGGCCAATGGCCAGCAGCACCACGGCCACGGCCATCAGGCCCCAGACGGCCAGCGTCACCCGGCGCTGGCTGGCCATGGCCTCGCCGTCGGCCACCTCGGCCACCACCCACCAGCCGCCGCCGGTCTTGCGCACCAGCGCCCAGGGGTCCGTGGCGCCCGCGCCCAGCACGGGGGCGGCCTCGCGCACAAAGCCGTCTTGCGACGCGGCCAGGGCTTCAAAGAAGGGGCGGGCCTGCGGGTAGGCCTCCAGCACACGCTTGCCGCGTGCCGTGGGGTGGTACACAAACACCGCCTTGTCGAGCGAGGTGCCGGGGTTGATCACGTAGGTGCCGCCGTGTTCGAAGAACTTGGTCTGCGTGACCTGCTTTTGCAGCATGGCGTGGAACACGCTGATGTCGTTGCCGATGAACAGCAGCGCAATCACCTTGCCCGAAGCATCCTTGGCGGGCAGGTAGTGGCCCATGTAGGGCTTGCCGCCCGCCACGGTGACGCCGGTGTAGGGTTCGCCCTTGGACACGGTGGCATAGGCCGGGTCGTCCTTGCCCAGCGGTGTGCCCTGCTGGCGCTCGCCCTTGTCGTTCTTCACCGAGGTGGTGATGCGGATGAAGTCGTCGCCCTTCTTGGCGAACACCGTGGCGATACCGCCGGTTTCGTTGGCGAATTTATCGACCGAGCCATAGTCCTCGTTGACCAGCGCGCCGTAGCTGCGCAGCTCGCCCGTGGCCTCGTCGAGCTGCATGGTGGCCTCGAAGTAGCGCTGGAAGCCCTTCATGGTGAGCTGCACCAGCTCGCGGTTGGTGTTGTCGGCC
The DNA here is from genome assembly GCF_059424825.1 of Acidovorax sp. GW101-11A03. Lineage (NCBI taxonomy): Bacteria > Pseudomonadati > Pseudomonadota > Betaproteobacteria > Burkholderiales > Comamonadaceae > Acidovorax > Acidovorax sp. GW101-11A03. Next base: position 57,174 of record NZ_JBWKZU010000001.1, read on the forward strand.
GCGTCCAGCGACTGCGCCACGCTCTGCGCCGTGTCGCCCACACTGGACACCACCTGCGCACGGGTGCTGCGCTCGGTCAGCACTGCAATCGCCAGCCCCACCAGCACCAGTACCAGGGCCACCAGCCCAATGGCGGCCAGCGTGACCTGCCGCGCGACGGAACGGTTGTTGGCAAGGGATGCTGCCATGGATGATGTCTCCTGCGAGTGAATGCCAATGCACAAAGCCGGCTGGGCCGGTCTGCTCTGAATCTACGGCCAGAGTCTTGTTACATTTATTCACGCATTCCCTTACGCAATTGCGCGGACTGGAGGCGCGGAGCGATTGCGCTTAGGCGCTCACTGCTGACACCATCAGTGCCCGATCCCGCCAGCCCAGGCCTTCGGACGTGCCGGCCGCCGGGCGGTATTCACACCCCACCCAGCCGCGGTAGCCCAGCGCGTCCAGCGTCTCGAACAGGAACGGGTAGTGCAGCTCGCCCCGGTCGGGTTCGTGGCGGCCGGGCACGCCTGCGATCTGGACATGCGCCACGCGGCCCGTGGGCAGGTAGCGCTGCAGCTTGGTGGCCACGTCGCCCTCCACGATCTGGCAGTGGTACAGGTCCATCAGCACCTGGAGGTTGTCGGCCTGCACGGCGTCGAGCAGTTCGTGCGCGTGGTCCTGGCGGTTCAAGAAATAGCGCGGCACGTCGCGCAGGTTGATGGGTTCGATCAGCACCTTGCGCCCGGCGTGCGCGGCCTCGGCCGCCGCCCAGCGCAGGTTGCCCGTGCACAGGTCCTTGAGGGATTCACGCTCCACCCCCGGCGGCACGATGCCCGAAAGCACATGGATGTGCGGGCAGTCCAGCGCCTCGGCATAGCGCAGCGCCTGGTGCACGCCCGCGCGGAACTCGGCCTCGCGCCCGGGCAGCGCGGCCGTGCCCCGCGCACCTTGCTCCCAGGCCGTGGCCATGGCGGCGCGGTCGGCGCCACCGGCGGGCGCGTTCATCAGCACCAGCTGCAGGCCATGGTCCGCCAGCCGTGCGGCCAGCTCGGTGGGCGCGAACGCGTAGGGGAACTGGCATTCCACCGCTGTGAACCGGTCGCGCGCGGCGGCGGCAAAACGGTCCAAGAAGGGCAGCTCGGGGTACATGAGGCTCAGGTTGGCGGCGAACTGGGGCATGGCAGGCGGGGGCGCAAGACAACAAGGAACGCAAGGAGAACGCGGCAGCTTATCCTGCACGGCACGCACGCCCTCGCACACCACACCCAAGGTGCAAGCAAAAAAGGCCTTCTGCGCGCGATGGATAAGCCTTTGTAGCTACATATTTAATAGCATTACACTCAACCCACAAAACGCCCGCCCACCATGCGCATCGGAGAACTCGCCCGCCGCACCGGCACCACGCCCAAGGCCATCCGCCTGTACGAAGCACGCGGCCTGATGGGCGCTGTGGCGCGTGCGGGCAGCTACCGCCACTATGGCGAGGCCGATGTGGCGCGTGTGCTGCTGATCCGCCAGGCCCAGGCGCTGGGTTTTCGGCTGGCGGAGCTGGACGGCCTGCCCCACATCGACACCACCGCGGGCTGGGAGCGCATGGCCCAGCTGGTAGCCCAGCGCCGCGCCGCCGTGGCCCAGGAGCTGACCCGCCTGGCTGCGCTGGACGCCCAGCTGGCCGTGCTGGAAGCCGAGCTGCATACCTGCGACACGCTGGCCGTACCCGCCACGCCCCAGGCCTGCGTGGCGCCCAGCGCGTTGGTGGAGCAGCCGCCATCTGCACATTCCGCACGTCGTTCGACACCACATCGGCATCTTTTGACCTGACCGCTTGACTCTGCCCCGTGGGGCAAGGTGAGCATGCCTCCATCAACAACTTCTGTGTGATGGAGATTCCGTGGCAAAACAACACATCCTGGTCATCCTGGGCCACCCCGCCGCCGACAGCCTGTGCGCGGGCATGGCACACGCCTATGCCGAGGGCGCGCGCCAGGCGGGCGCCGACGTGCGCTTTCTGGACCTGGGGCAGCTCGCGTTCAACCCGCTGTTCCAGGGCTATGGCGCGGCGCAGCCGCTGGAGCCCGACCTGCTGGCCGCGCAGGCCGACATCAGCTGGGCGGACCACCTGGTGTGGGTCTACCCCATCTGGTGGGGCGCCATGCCCGCGCTGCTCAAGGGTTTCATCGACCGCGTGCTGCTGCCGGGGTACGCGTTCAAGTACCGCCAGGGTTCGTCGCTGTGGGACAAGCTGCTGGCCGGGCGCTCGGCCGAGCTGCTGGTGACCATGGACTCGCCGCCCTGGTACTTCCGCTGGGTCACGCGCATGCCGGGCCACCACCAGATGAAGAAGGCCATCCTGGAGTTCTGCGGCATCCGGCCCGTGCGGGTGCACAGCTTTGGGCCAGTGCGCAGCGCCAGCACCGAGCGGCTGGCGCAGTGGGTGAACGCCGCGCGCCAGCTGGGCAACCGGCAGGCCCGGCGCGGGCCACCGGACCGCAGCGCACGGCCGGTGGTGTCGCCCTCGGCTACGGCTTCGGCAACAACGACACCTTCGACGCCGACGTGAAGGCCGACACCGCCGCGCGGCCCACGGCCGGGTCGTCGGTGAAGAACCCGTCGATGCCTGCACGCAGGTAGGCCGTGATCTCGGCCACGCTGTCGCCGCGCACCGTGCCGTCGGCGGCGGGTGCCTTTTTCAGCCCGGCGGGCAGGAAGGCGTTTTCGGGCCGCAGCGTCCAGATATGCACGCCCAGGCCTTCGGCACGGGCGCGCGCCACCAGCGGGGTGGGTTCGCCCGGCACGCCGTCCTTGACCGGCACCACCAGCGTCTTGAACGGACCAATGGCATTGGCATAGGTGGCCACCTGCTTCAGGCCTTCGGGCGTGACCAGGTCGGCATAGGCGCGCGTGTTGGCCGCGCCCTGGGCCACAAAGTCATAGGGCCGGCCCGAGGGCGCCACCAGCTGCACCAGGCGCACGCTGCTGAGCTTGCGGATCGCCTGCAGGTTGCTGACCTCGAACGACTGCACGAACACAGGCGCGTCCTTGTGGTTCCAGCCGTTCTTCTCCAGCACGGCCAGCAGCGGCGCCTCCAGCGGCAGGCCGATGGACTGGAAGTAGGTGGGGTGTTTGGTCTCGGGGTAGATGCCGATGGTGCGGCCCACCTTCGCGCTCTGGGCCTTGGCCAGGTCGATCACCTCCTGCAGCGTGGGCACCTCGAACTGGCCGTTGTAGGCCACGTTGGCCGGGCGCTGCGCGGGGATGCGCTCGCGGGCGCGCAGGGTCTTGAGTTCGGCCAGCGTGAAGTCTTCGGTGAACCAGCCGGTGATGGCCTGGCCGTCGATGGTCTTGGTGGTCTTGCGGCCCGCGAACTCGGGGCGGTCCACCACGTCGGTGGTGGCTTCTTTCACCGAGCCGTCGGCGTTCAGGATGGCGATCGCGTTCTCGTGCCGGGCCACCAACACGCCGTCCTTGGTGATCACCAGGTCGGGCTCGATGATGTCGGCGCCATCGTCAATGGCCTTCTGGTACGCGGCCAGCGTGTGCTCGGGCCGCAGGGCCGAAGCGCCCCGGTGGGCAATGACGGTGGGGGTGGGCGGCCAGGCCTGGGCCACGGCGCCCAGCGCCCAGGTGGTGAGCAGCGCGGCAGCGGTTACGGCGCGCAGTGCAATGCGTTTCATGCGGATCTCCTCTAAACGGAGCCCGCACCTTAGCCGATGCGGTTGACAGCGGCGTGTCGCGCCGAAGCCTAAGCGTGCTCGAAGTGGAACACCGCCGTGCCCGCGCGCGCGTTGGGCAGCCACCGCACTTCTTCGCCATCCTGCAGCCCGAAGGAGTCCAGGATGCGCAGGCTGTTCTTGGTGGCCAGCACTTCGAAGTCCTTGTAGGTGCCCACGCGGATGTTGGGCGTGTCGTACCACTGGTAGGGCAGGCGCCGCGTCACGGGCATGCGCCCGCGCAGGATGGACAGGCGGTTGGGCCAGTGCGCAAAGTTGGGGAAAGCCACCACGCCGGTGCGGCCCACGCGGGCTGTCTCACGCAGCATGGTTTCGGCATTGCGCAGGTGCTGCAGCGTGTCGATCTGCAGCACCACGTCAAAGCTGTTGTCGCCAAACATGGCGAGGCCTTCGTCGAGGTTGAGCTGGATCACATCGACGCCGCGCTGCACGCAGGCCAGCACGTTGGCATCGTCAATCTCCACGCCGTAGCCGCTGCAGCCTCTGCTGCGCTGCAGGTAGTCGAGCATGGCGCCGTTGCCACAACCCAGGTCGAGCACGCGCGAGCCGGGGGGCACCAGGCGCGCCAGGGCTTGCATCGCCGCTTTGTCCGTCATGCTTGCAACTCCTTGGCAATGCTATCGAAGTAAGAGCGCATTACGCCCATGTAGCGGGCGTCATCGAGCAAAAAGGCATCGTGCCCGTGGGGCGCGTCGATCTCGGCATAGCTCACGCGGCGGCGGTTGTCGAGCAGGGCCTTGACGATCTCGCGGCTGCGCTGGGGCGAGAAGCGCCAGTCGGTGGTGAAGCTCACGAGCAGAAACTTCGCCGTGGCGCGGGCCAGGGCGCGCGTGAGATTGCCACCGTGCTTGCGGGCCGGGTCGAAGTAGTCGAGCGCGCGCGTGATCAATAAATAGGTGTTGGCGTCAAAGTAGTCGCTGAACTTGTCGCCCTGGTAGCGCAGGTAGCTTTCGATCTGGAACTCAATATCTTGGGTGCTGTATTTCAGCTCCAGGCCTTCTCTGAGTTGACGCCCGAACTTCTCGTTCATCACGTCGTCGCTCAGGTACGTGATGTGGCCGATCATGCGCGCGATGCGCAGGCCGCGCTTGGGGATCACGCCGTGGCGGTAAAAGTGGCCGCCGTGGAAGTCCGGGTCGGTCACGATGGCGCGGCGGGCCACTTCGTTGAAGGCGATGTTCTCGGCTGTGAGGTTAGGGGCGCTGGCCACCACTACGGCGTGGCGCATGCGCTCGGGGTATTGCAACGTCCAACTCAATGCCTGCATGCCGCCCAGGCTGCCACCCAGCACGGCGGCCAGTTGCTGGATGCCCAGGCGGTCGAGCAGGCGGGCCTGGGCATTGACCCAGTCCTCCACCGTGACCACGGGGAAGTCCGCACCATAAACCTCGCCCGTATCGGGATGGTTGTGCATGGGGCCGGTGGAGCCAAAACAGGAGCCCAGGTTGTTCACGCCGACCACGAAGAATCGGTCGGTGTCCACAGGCTTGCCCGGGCCGATCATGTTGTCCCACCAGCCCTCGCTCTTCTCCTGCCCGGCATACACGCCCGCCACATGGTGAGAGGCGTTGAGGGCATGGCACACGAGCACGGCGTTGGAGCGGTCGGCATTGAGCGTGCCGTAGGTCTCGTAGGCCAGGTGGTAGTCGCGGATGGACGCTCCGCTTTGCAGCGGGAGCACCTCCGGAAAATGCATGGACTGGGGCGTGGCAAAAAACGACATAAAAAAACCCGGCGTCGCTAAAAACGAGGCCGGGCGGATGTGTCGGACGGGTCTTTAGCAGGATTTATAAAGCGCCCGCAAGCTGTGGCAAATCGGCGCGTCCGGCAAATATACCAAAAGCGCCTACCGCTGTGTCCGTCAGTTGCCCGTGGGCGCGAAGATCGCCAGCAACCCCAGCACCAGGAAGATCACCGCCGACACCACGTGCACCGCACGGATCGGCACGCGGCGCGTGATGCGCTCGCCCAGCCAGACCACGGGCGCGTTGGCGATCATCATGCCGAGCGTGGTGCCCGCCACCACCCACAGGTAGGCGTTGTACTGCGCGGCCAGCATGACGGTGGCGATCTGCGTCTTGTCGCCCATCTCGGCCAGGAAGAAAGCGACCACGGTGGTGCCAAACACGCCCCAGCGCGGCGAGCCATCGGCCTCGCCCTCGTCGAGCTTGTCGGGGATCAGCATCCAGATGGCCATCGCGATGAACGACGCGCCCAGGATCCAGCGCAGCACCTGCGGCCCCACGAAGGTGGTGACCCACGCGCCCACAGCCCCGGCCAGGCCGTGGTTGACCAGCGTGGCGACCAGGATGCCGAGCACGATGGGCCAGGGTTTGCGAAAGCGGGCGGCGAGCACCAGCGCCAGAAGCTGCGTCTTGTCGCCCATTTCGGCGAGCGCGACGATGGCGGTGGAGATAAAAAACGGTTCCATGTGGGGGTCCTATCCGGCCGGATGGGTGGAAAACGCATTGACTGCACCCCGACTCCGGCCATTTGGATCGGCATGCAGTCAATGGTCTCGCCCAGCTCAAAAACCGCATACGCCATAGGCCCACCGGGCCCAAGTTTGTTGACGCATGCCCCCGGCGCATTGCACAGCCGGGCGGGCTACTCCCCAAAGACCCGGCGATTTTACCCTATGGTTTGTCCGGAGATTGGCCTCAAAACCACGCAAATCGCCTGTTTTGAGGCATCCGGCCCAGAAATAAACACCCACACTGCCCATAAAGTGATTGATAATGGGTTCGCTTTTCTGCTTGCAGAGGGGCAGCTAACTTAGCGGTGATTGGTCAGTTTCGCGTCTTTGAAGTCGTCACAGGTTTGTTGATTGCGTCGGGCTCCATCGCGTTTTCATGTTTTTTCAGGAGTCCTTCATGGGCAACAAACTCTACGTGGGCAACCTGCCCTATTCCTTCCGCGACCAAGATCTGGAGCAAACCTTCAGCCAGTTCGGCTCCGTGGGCAGCGCCAAGGTCATGATGGAGCGCGACACCGGCCGTTCTAAGGGTTTCGGCTTTGTCGAAATGGGCAGCGATGCCGAAGCACAAGCCGCCATCCAAGGCGTGCATGGTCAAAATTTTGGCGGCCGTGACCTCGTGGTCAACGAAGCCCGTCCTATGGAGCCCCGCGCTCCCCGTAGCGGTGGCTTCGGTGGCGGCAATGGCGGCGGCGGTTACGGCGGTGGCCGTAGCGGTGGCGGCGGCTATGGTGGCGGCGGTTACGGCGGTGGCCGTGAAGGCGGCGGTGGCGGCTACGGCGGTGGCCGCGGCGGTTACTAAAAAGACCTTTTCTGCTGGCGCTCGCGTCTGCAGATGGCAAAACAAGGAGCCTTCGGGCTCCTTTTTTTATTGTTGAACCGTCCTGCGGAACAGTTCCTCCCCCGGGGTCGCAGGCCTGCGTGGAACTGGCGCCCGGGGGCATTTCCGGCGCCCGCGCAGCATGGGCGCCACAGCGCACATTGCCGCTTGCTTTTTCCACAAAAGTGTGGCGCATAATGGGTTGGCGGGGTGTTCCCGCTTTCCAAGTTTGCGGTGATCCGTCAGTTTCGCGCTGAGAGCGTCATTGAGATTAGCTGGCTGCGTTTTCGGGACTCCATCGCTTTATTCATGTGTTTTTGAGGAGTCCCTCGATGGGCAACAAACTCTACGTCGGCAACCTGCCGTACTCGGTGCGCGACAACGATCTGGAACAGGCTTTTGGCCAATTCGGCGCGGTCACCAGTGCCAAGGTCATGATGGAGCGCGACACAGGCCGTTCCAAGGGCTTTGGCTTTGTGGAAATGGGCAGCGACGCAGAAGCCCAGGCGGCCATCAATGGCATGAACGGCCAGCCTCTGGGCGGCCGCAGCATCGTGGTCAATGAAGCCCGTCCCATGGAGCCCCGCCCGCCCCGCAGCGGCGGTTTTGGCGGCGGTAGTGGTGGCTACGGCGGCGGTGGCCGCAGTGGCGGTGGTTACGGCGGTGGCCGTGAAGGCGGCGGTGGTGGCTACGGTGGCGGTGGCCGCGATGGCGGCGGCGGTTACGGTGGCGGCGGCCGTGGCGAAGGCGGTTTCCGCAGCCCCTACGGCTCCGGCTCGCGCAACGGCGGTGGCGGCGGTCGCAATGGTGGCGGCGGCTACGGCGGTGGCGGCAACGGCGGCTACTGAGTCTTCCACCATCCGGTTCTCTTGCAAAAAGCCCCTTCGGGGGCTTTTTTCATGCCGCGATGTGAAAGGCATTCAGTCCTGCCCAATCTGGGCGAAGCTGAGACGGCCCACCGCCTGCAAAGCTGGCGCTGCACCGGCCAGCGCTCCTGGGCAAGGGCCGCCGAGCAGCGCCTCAGGGTGCTACTCGTCTATCCGGCGTTTGCGCGGGCGCCCAGCCAGCACCTTGTCGAACACGACATTGGGCAGCAGGCGCAGCAGTTTGGCCACCACACCCATCTGCCAGGGGATGACCCGGTAGCTCACGCCCGCCGTGATGGCCCGGTAGGCGCGGTCGGCAAAATCCCCGGGCTGCATCAGGAAAGGCATGCCATAGCGGTTTTTCTGGGTGAGCGGCGTGTCGATGTAGCCCGGCGAAATGGTGACCACCCGCACCCCATGCGGGCGCATTTCGCCACGCAGGCTTTCGCAGTAGCTGATGACGGCCGCCTTGCTGGCGCAATAGGCGCCGTGCCCCGGCAGGCCCCGGATGCCCGCCACGCTCCCGATGCCCACCAGCGTGCCGCTGCCGCGCTGCACCATGCCGTCCACAAAGGGCTGGAAGGTGGCGGCCATGCCGATGTTGTTGGTGGCAAAGGTGCGCGCCATCACATCGATATCGCCGCGCACGGCCGTGTCCATGCCCACGCTGATGCCCGCATTGGCAATCACCACGTCGGGCCCCCCCTGGCGCGCCAGGCAGGCCTGGCCTGCGGCCACGATGCTGTCGGCCACTGCCACGTCAGCACTATAAATTTCATAGCTATCAGCACTTATCCCTTGGGCGGCAGCCCATGTTTTGACCTCTTCTGTGCGGCGCGCAGCCAGGGCCAGCCGGTATCCGGCCTGGTGAAAGCGCAGGGCCAGTGCCTGGCCAATGCCGCTGGACGCGCCGGTAATGAAAACAAGGGGGGTGGCCATCTCAGTTATCCGTTGTGCCGTGAATCACCCGCAGCGCGTGAAACTGGCGCGCACCATGCGCGGGCAGCCGCGCAAGGCGGGCCGCCGTGCTGGCTGCGTTCCCCGTCCCCTGGCGCGAAGCGCGTAGAAAGAAGGGGGAAGGCGCGAAGCGACTCAGGGGGTTGTCTCATTTCTTGCCCGGCAGGATCATGCCGCGCACGCGCCCGCGCAGTTGCAGCACCTGGTCGAGGTTGTCGTAGTCCATGCCATCGGCCGTGAAGCGGTCGTTGCCCCGCGTGAGGGTCACAGGCTGGTCCGACCGCACGCGCTCGGTGTTGGTGAAGGCATGCAGGAATTCGCCCCGGAACTCCATGCGCGGCTGCGCTGGCGCCCCGGGTTTGGCGGGCAGGGGCTCGCGGGTGACGATGGCGTTGCCAAACAGCTGCACCTCCGAGCCATCGGCATTGCTCAGGGCGCGATCGGCCGTGGCCACCGTGAGGCGGCCATCGGGGCCGATCGAGCGCATGCGGACCCGGTCGATCTCCAGCGTGTCCGTGTCGGGGTAGTGCCGCGCTTCAACGCCCTGCACCTCGCTCTGCAGGCGGCCCGTGGCGTCGAAGCTCTTCACCGAAAAATTCTTCATGAAGTAGTCGGGCTGGTGCTTCACGGGGCGGTCGATGGCGGGCAATTGCGGCATGGGCGCATTGCGCACCAGCCACCAGGTGCCCAGGGCCAGCAGGCCCATCAGCAGCACGGGCAGGTAGATCGAGAGCTGGTCCCAGCCCTGGCGGATCACACGGATCATGCGGTGTAGTCCGCCAGCAGCGCGGCATAGCGGCCCGTGGCCACCAGCAGCAGGTCGCACAGCTCGCGCGCCGCGCCGTCGCCGCCGCGCGCCTGGGTGACGAAATGCGCGGCGTGGCGCACCTCGGTCTGGGCATTGGCGGGTGCGCAGGCAAAGGCGCTGCGGCGCATCACGGGCAGATCGGGCCAGTCGTCGCCCATGGCGGCGGCCTGGGCCCAGGTCAGGCCCAGGGCGGCCAGAATCTGCTCGGCGGCGGGGCGTTTGTCTTCGGTGCCGAACACCGCGTGCTCCACGCCCAAAGCCTTCAGGCGCACCCGCAGCGGCGCAGAGTCGCGCCCCGTGATCACGGCAGGCGTGATGCCCGCCTTTTGCAGCAGCTTGAGGCCGTGGCCGTCCAGGGTGTTGAAGCGCTTGATCGTCTCGCCCGCTTCGCTGAAGTACAGCCCGCCGTCGGTGAGCACGCCGTCCACGTCGAAAAAGGCCACGCGCACGCCCTGGGCGCGCAGCAGCAGCTCGGGGTCGATCTGCAGGACAGGGGAGGAAGAGGTCTGCGGGGACAGCGCCATCGTCAGATCACTTTCGCGCGCATCAAGTCGCCGATGTGCACCACGCCCACCAGGGCGCCCGCTGCGTCCACCACCAGCACGCTGGTGATGGCGTGGGCTTCCATCATTTCGGCAGCGTCCACAGCCAGGGCGTCGGGGGCAATCCGGCGCGGGTTGGCATGCATGACCTGGGCGGCGGTGGTGGACCGCAGGTCGGCCCCGGCCTCGATGCGGCGGCGCAGGTCGCCGTCGGTGAAGATGCCCAGCACCTGCCCGGCGGCATCGACGATGGCCGAGGCGCCCAGGCCCTTGGCGCTCATTTCGCGCATGAGGTCGCTGAACGAGGCATCGGGCGCCACACGCGGCACTTCGCTGCCCGAGCGCATCACGTCGCTCACATGGGTAAGCAGCTTGCGGCCCAGCGCACCGCCGGGGTGCGAGCGGGCAAAGTCTTCGGGGCGAAAGCCTCGGGCGTCCAGCAGGGCCACGGCCAGCGCGTCGCCCATGGCCAGCTGGGCTGTGGTGCTGGCGGTGGGGGCCAGGTTCAGGGGGCAGGCTTCGCGCTCCACGCTGCAGTCGAGCACCAGGTCGGCATAACGGGCCAACGTGGATTGCAGGCCGCCGGTCATGGCGATCAGCGGGGCACCCAGGCGCCGCAGCACGGGCAGGATGGCCGTGAGTTCGCCGCTTTCGCCGCTGTTGGAGATGGCCAGCACCAGGTCGTCGCCCGTGACCATGCCCAGGTCGCCATGGCTGGCTTCGGCAGGATGCACAAAAAAGGCGGGGGTGCCGGTGGATGCGAGCGTGGCAGCAATCTTGCGGCCCACATGGCCACTTTTGCCCATGCCCATCACCACCACGCGGCCCCGGGCCTGCAGCACCATGTGTACGGCCTGGGCAAACACGCTGTCGACGCGGGCTGCCAGTCCAGTCAGGGCCGCAGCCTCGATATCAAAGGTTTCGCGGGCCAGGCGCAGGGCCTGGTCGGCATCAAAAGGGGGCAGCGCGGCGGGGACGGGAGTCATCCGGGGATTCTATCGACCGGGCATGCCCGGCGGGCCCTGCCAACGGATGCCCTCTGGCACGGACCGTGCATCGCCTGCAGAAAACATCCTTGCTGGCACACAAGCCTCGGATAGCATCGAACCCATGTCTTCTCTTGCCCTCACCCTGCTTTACCTGCTGGCCGCGGTGCTGGGCGTGGTGACCTGCCGCAGCCTCAAGCTGCCGCCCATGCTGGGCTACCTGGCGGCCGGGGTGCTGATCGGGCCCCACGCGCTGGCGCTGGCGCAGAACTCCGAGGGCGTGCGCCACCTGGGCGAGTTTGGCGTGGTGTTCCTGATGTTCGCCATCGGGCTTGAATTCAGCCTGCCCAAGCTGCGCGCCATGCGCAAACAGGTATTTGGCCTGGGGCTGATGCAGGTGGTGCTGACCATGGTGGTGCTGACGGTGCTGGCCCTGGTGCTGTCGCGCTGGGCGGGCGGGGTGTGGGACATGGGCTGGCAGACGGCGCTGGCGCTGTCGGGTGTGATGGCCATGAGCAGCACGGCGATTGTGGTCAAGCTCATGGCCGAACGGGCCGAGCTGGAGAGCGAACATGGCCGCCGCGTGATGGGCATCCTGCTGTTCCAGGACCTGGCCGTGGTGCCGCTGCTGGTGCTGATTCCGGCCCTCGGATCTTCGCCAGATCAACTGCTGACCTCCCTGGGCTGGGCACTGATCAAGGCCACGGTGCTGGTGGGCCTGCTGCTCACGGGCGGGCAGCGGCTGATGCGCTGGTGGCTCACGCTGGTGGCGCGGCGCAAGAGCGACGAGCTGTTCATGCTCAACCTGCTGCTGATCACGCTGGGGCTGGCCTGGCTGACCGAGGTGGCGGGCCTGAGCCTCGCGCTGGGCGCCTTCATCGCCGGGGTGCTGGTGTCCGAGACGGAGTACAAGCACCAGGTGGGCACGGACATCCGGCCCTTCCACGACGTGCTGCTGGGCCTGTTTTTCATCACCATCGGCATGATGCTGGACTGGCACATCCTGGTGGACCGGTGGGCGCTGGTGCTGGCGCTGCTGGTGGTGCCGCTGCTGCTCAAGCTGGGGATCATCCTGGTGCTCGCGCGCGGCATGGGCGCCACCACGGGCGTGGCGCTGCGCACGGGGCTGTACCTGGCGCAGGCGGGCGAGTTCGGCTTTGTGCTGCTGTCGCTCACGCAGGGCAACGGGCTGGTGCAACCCGCACTGATGAACCCCATCCTCGCGGCCATGGTGCTGTCGATGCTGGCCACGCCCTTCCTCATCATGTACAGCAACCGCATCGTGATGAAGCTGGTGGCCAGCGACTGGCTGCAGCAGTCGCTGCAGATGACGTCGATTGCGCGCAAGTCCATCAACACCAGCAAACACGTGATCATCTGCGGCTACGGCCGCTGCGGCCAGAACCTGGCGCGCATGCTGGAGCATGAGGGCATCCCCTATATGGCGCTGGACCTGGACCCGGACCGTGTGCGCCAGGCCGCCGCCGCCGGGGATTCGGTGGTCTACGGCGATGCGACCCGCCTGCAGGCGCTGATGGCCGCCGGCCTGGTGCGCGCCAGCGCCGTGGCCGTGACCTACATCGACGTGCCCGCCGCGCTGAAGGTGCTGGCCAATGCGCGCTCGCACGCGCCGCAGGTGCCGGTGGTGGTGCGCACGCAGGACGACGCCCACCTCGACAAACTGCAGGAAGCCGGTGCGACCGAGGTGGTGCCCGAGGCGATTGAAGGATCGCTGATGCTGGCCAGCCATGCCCTGGCCCTGGTGGGCGTGCCCATGCGCCGCGTGCTGCGGCTGGTGCAGGACCAGCGCGATGCGCGCTACAACCTGCTGCGCGGCTACTTCCACGGCGCGGACGATGACACGGTGAACGAGCGCGACCAGGAGCGCCTGTCCACCCTGAACCTGCCCCCCGGCGCCACCGCCCTGGGCCACAGCCTGGGCCAGCTGGCCCTGCCCGCGATGGGCGTGCGCGTGGTCAACCTGCGGCGCGGCAACGGCCACATGAGTGCCGCCGTGGACGAGGCCCTGCTGGCCGAGGGCGACACGCTGGTGCTGTCGGGGCACCCGGCGGCGCTGGCGCTGGCAGAAGACAAACTGCTCCGAGGGTGACCCCCTAGGCGGCTGCGCAACAGCGAGGGCTGCGCCAGTGGCAGAAAAGGTGCCGAACTTTGATTAAAAATCGGCCTTACCGCGTGTCTATCCTGCCTTTATAGCTATATATTTAATAGCAATCAAAGCAGAACAACAGGCCCGGGCCGCCCGAACAGGTAGCCCTGGAAGCGCTGGCAGCCGTTGCGCAGCAAGAACGCGCGCTGGCCTTCGGTTTCCACGCCCTCGGCCACCACGTCCAGGGCCAGACTGTGGGCCAGGGTGATGATGGTGCAGGCGATGGCGGCGTCGTTGGGGTCGGTGAGCACGTCGCGCACAAAGCTCTGGTCGATCTTGAGCTGATCCAGCGGCAGGCGCTTGAGGTAGCTCAGCGACGAGTAGCCCGTGCCAAAGTCATCCAGCGCAAACCCCACGCCCAGCGTGCGCAGGGCCTGCATCTTGAGGATGCTGTCCTCCACGTCGTGCAGCAGCAGGCTTTCGGTGAGTTCCAGCTTGAGCCGCCGCGCATCCGCGCCCGAATCGCGCAGCACGGCCAGCACGTCCTGCACAAACTCGCTCTGGCGGAACTCCTGCGCGCTCACGTTCACGGACAGGGTCCAGCTGGCCCTCGCGGGGTCGGCCGCCCACAGCGCAAGCTGGTGGCAGGCCATGGCCAGCACCTGCCGACCCAGGGGCAGGATGAGGCCGGTCTGCTCGGCCAGCGGGATGAACTCGGCGGGCGGCACCATGCCGCGCTGCGGGTGGTTCCAGCGCACCAGGGCCTCGGCGCCCAACAGCTGGCCGGTGGCGTCCACCACCGGCTGATAATGCAGGAGGAACTCGGCGCGCGCAAGCCCCAGGCGGATGTCGCCCTCCAGCGCCGAACGCGCGGACGCTGCTGCCTGCATGGCGGGATCGAAGAAACACAGCATGTTGCGCCCCTGGGCCTTGGCCTGGTACATGGCCAGGTCAGCGCGCTTGAGCAGCTCCTGCACCGGCTGCTGCGCGTCCCGAAACAGCGCGATGCCGATGCTGGGCGTGCTGTGCATCTCGCAGCCCTCGATCTGGTAGGGCTGGTTGAGCGCGGCCAGCACCTTCTGCGCCACGGCTTCGGCCTCGGCGGCGGCCTCGGCCTCTTCGGCATGCAGGCCCTCGATCACCACCACAAACTCGTCGCCCCCCAGGCGTGCCACGGTGTCGGTGGCGCGCACGCAGGCGCTCACGCGGGCGCCCACCTGCACCAGCAGCCGGTCGCCCCATTCGTGGCCCAGGGTGTCGTTGATGCCCTTGAAGTTGTCCAGGTCGAGGAACAGCAGGGCGCCGTGGCAGCCCTCGCGGGTGCTGGCGGCCACGGCGCGCTCCAGCCGGTCCATCAGCAGGCGCCGGTTGGGCAGGCCAGTGAGTTCGTCATAAAACGCCAGGCGCTGGATCTGCGCCTCGGCCAGCTTGCGTTCGGTGATGTCGCGCGCCACGCCCCGGTAGCCGGTGAAGCGGCCTTCGGCATCGAAGATGGGCTCGCCGCTGATCGACACCCAGATGGGCTGGCCGTCGTGGGTCACCCGCTGCATTTCGAAATCGTGGAACACCTGGTGCGCCTCCAGCACTGCGCGGTGGTCACGCCACTGGCCTTCGTCCACAAAGGTGTCGGGCAGCTCCCAGCGCGTGAGGCCGTAGTGCACCTCGTCGGGCACACCGGTTTTCTGCTGGGCATTGCCGTCCAGCCGCACAAAGCGGTACTGCGCGTCCTGCTCCCAATACCAGTCTGACGAGAGCTGCGTGAGGCTGCGCCAGCGCGCCTCGCTCAGGCGCAGGGCCTCCAGGGTGCTGAGGTAGTCGGTGACGTCGGTGAAAGTGCGCACCCGCCCGCCGGGCTCCAGCGCGCGGGTGCGCACCTCGATGTAGCGACCGCTGTGCGTGCGCCGCACGTACGAGTCGGGCATGGTGAGCTGCCCGCCATGCGCTGCATATTCCGAGGCCACGTAGTTGCGCGCCATGGGCTCGATGAGCTGGAACTGCGGGCCGAAGTCGCCCCGCTCGGTCTGGAAGCGCACCACATCCTCCACCTTGGGCTGGCTGGCCAGCAGGTCCTCGGGCAGGTCGAGCAGCTCCAGGTAGCGCCGGTTGTAGACGCGGATGCGCCCTTCGGCATCCACGTTGGTGATGCCCTGGGAGATGTTGGCGAGCGTGGCTTCCAGGGCCTGGGTTTTCTCGCCCAGCAGGTCGCTGGTGCGCAGCAGTTCGGCCTCGACCATGCTGCGGGCCAGCTCGGCGCGGCGTGCGGTCTCCAGCTGGCCCACGGTATTGAGCAGGGGCTGCAGAAACTGCACATCCGCCTGCGAGTAGCCCTCGGCGCGGTTGGCCAGGCCGACCATGGCCACCAGTTCGCCCGCCGCGTGGATGGGCAGGCCCAGGTAGGTGTGCAGCGTGGGGTGGCCCGGCGGGGTGCCTGCGGCGCGTGGGTCGTGGCAGGCGTCGTTGCTGATCACGGGCTCGCCGGACACCAGGGCCGCGCCCACCAGCGAGTGCAGGCTGTCAAACACCATGCCCTCCTCGGCGTGCTGCGCGTACAGCGCGCGGGAGGCGGCGTCCCAGCTGATGTCGGTCATGGCGTGCACCCGCAAGAAGGGGTGCCCGTCGGCCGCGCGCTGCACCTGGCCCACCAGGCCAAACGCGCTCTGGCTGAGCGACATCAGTTCTTCGAGCAAGGCCTCGAACGCCGCCCGGGGTCCGGAGCTGGCGATGAACATGGCCTGGGCGCGCGAGATGGCCTGCAGCAGCCGGTGCTGGCGCGCCAGCATGGCCTCGGCCGCCAGCCGCGCACGGTCGCTGGAGCTGCGTTCAAGCACCGCATCGATCTGCGCGGGCAATGTGAGCAGGTAGTCCAGGGCCGGGTCCTGCACGGCAAAGTCGTCAAAACCATGCCGCATGGCCTGCGCCGCATGGGTTTCGGCCCCCATGCGCACGATGATGATGGCGGGCACACCGGCCAGCAGCTGCAGCAAATCGAAGGCCGTGCCCCCCAGGGTGTTTTGGGCAGCCAACACGATGTCGGGCCGCCGATGCGGTTGCTGCAGGTGTTCACGCGCATGTGCCAGCGACGCACAGACCTCCACCTGCCAGCCGGACCAGGGGTCTGCCAAAGCGCCCGCCACCGCCTGGGCATGGGTGTGGTCGCTTTCAATCAGCAGGATGGAGATGGGCATGGGCCAATCTTCTGTGGGGGGCGCCGCCTGCAATGCAGCCGTGCCGTAGGGTGTAACAGCAGTGAAACATTATGGGGGCTGGCGGTGGCCCCGGGAGCGCATAAAAGCGCACGCAGGCGGCTGATTACACTTCAGCCCTTCGCGCGGAAAAGCCGTTGTTCGGCCCCCACACCTGCGCCCCTTGATCCCCTTCTCTTTTCCCATGCAGCCACTCAGCGTCAACGACTACCTCCGCCAGCACATCCGCACCGTGCCCGACTGGCCCGCAGCGGGCGTGCAGTTCCGCGACATTACGCCGCTGCTGCAGGACCCCAAGGTGTTCCGCGTGCTCATCGACGCCTTTGTGCACCGTTACATGGACAAGGCCCTGCGCCCCGATGTGGTGGCCGGGCTGGATGCGCGCGGCTTCATCCTGGGTGCGGTGGTGGCCTATGAACTCAACGTGGGCTTCGTGCCCATCCGCAAGAAGGGCAAGCTGCCCTTCACCACGGTCGAGGAGACCTACGAGCTGGAGTACGGCAGCGCCACCGTGGAGCTGCACACCGACGCCGTGAAGGCAGGCGACCGTGTGCTGCTGATCGACGACCTCATCGCCACCGGCGGCACCATGATGGCCGGTCGGCGCCTGCTGGAGAAGCTGGGCGCCACGGTGACCGAAGGCGCGGCCATCGTGGATCTGCCCGAGCTGGGCGGCTCGGAGCGCCTGCGCGCATCGGGCCTGCCGCTGTACACGCTGGTGGATTTTGCGGGGCACTGAATCACTTCCTGGCTGACGCACCAGGCGGGACCGCGCCGCAATCCCGGCCTGCAGCACCCGCCACAAGCAAAGAAGCCCTCCGCATGGAGGGCTTCTTTTGTTGGGAGGCCGCGCCTGGCGCTCAGCGCAGCTCGCCGTACTGGGTGCTGCTCAGGTCGGGCGATGGGCTGTCTGCCCCAGGCATTTCGGTGTCTTCAAACCCGGTGGGCTGCGCCGGAGGCAGCAGCGGGCCGGAGCGCACAGGCACGCCCGGCTTGGCAGCCGCTGCCGGGGCAGCCGTGGCGCCTGCGGCATTGGCCAGGGCGCGCTTGAAGGCAGCCACTTCGTCGGCCTCGATGGGTTCGAACCGGGGGGCTGGGCGCGGCTCGCCCACCGGCGCCGCCACAGGGGGCCTGGACGGCGCAGCGGCGACCAGGGGAGGGGCCGGGCGCTGGGGAGCTGCGGCGGCGGGTGCGGCCGTGGGTGCAGGCGCTGACGCTATGGGGAAGATGGGGTTGGCAGGTGCCACCACCGGGGCGGGCGCCGCCACGGGCGGCTTGCGCAGCGGTGCTGCGGCCACCGGCGCCGGTGGCACAGGCAGCGCCGCCCCCTGGGGCGCCACGCCTTTTTGGGGAATGCCCACGGCCACATGGTCGTTGATGCGCCAGTACACGGCCGTCACCAGGATGTCGTAGCGGGTCTTGGCGGTCTGGGCAATCAGCGCCTCGATCTCGGACAGGCGCACCGTCTCGCCGCCATATTCGCGCGCCAGGTCCATCATCACCAGGAACTGCCGGCCACGCTGGTCCAGCGACAGCACCTTGAACTTGTAGCTGGCCGACAGCACCCCGGCGCGCACCATGGCATCGCGCACCACGGTGTAGAGCAGCTCGCGGCGCTCCATGCGCTCGTTCTTGCGATTGGCCGCGTGTTCGGGGGGTAGGGGCTCGACCAGGGGTTTGCCCGAGCGGCCAGGGTGCAGCGGCACGGTGGCGTCGGCATTCAACAGACCCGACGGTTCTGCGGCTGGCCGGGGCTTGGGGGGGGCGGGTTTGCGGCTGAACCAGCTGAACAGGGACATGGCTTGCTTTCTTCGGATGGTGCCTGGACAAAATCCAAATCGAGTGTAACTTGCTGTACCCCTCGCACAGCCCCGAACAAGCCCGCAAATCCCGCGTCTGCGGGGCGCCTGTCAGGTCGCCGCAACGCGGCGGCGGCGGTTGCCCAGGCGCTTGGCCAGCACCGCCCCGGCAGCCATCGCCAGGCCCAGGGCTATGGCGGGCTGGCGGTTGGTGAGTTCGGTGAAGCGGATGGCCGTGAGGCTCCAGAGCTTGCAGGGCGCGCTGGCCTGCACGGTGGCGCTGCGCGCGCGGTGCGAGAAGAACGCTCCTTCGCCCACCACGGAGCCCGCGCCCACGATGGCCAGGCGCAGGCGTTCTTTTTCGTCCTGGTAGTGCACGCTCAGGCTGCCGCTCTCCACCAGGTACAGGGTGCGGTCGGTGGCCCCCTGGCTGAAAAGCACCTGCCCGGCGGGCAGCACCACGGGCAGCAAGTAGGACGAGAGCACCTCCCACTGCGCGGGGGAGAGGGGGTTGGTCATGCTGTCGTCAGCGGTGGTTTGCGCAATGGCGTCCAGCAAACCTTTGAGGTCAACCTTGATGGCAGCGGGGGTGGGGGCATTCATGATGCGTCGAAAGTACCGTTGTTACAGATCAGACACAAGCGCTGTTTACGTCCGTTTACAACATAAGCGACAGGCGGCGGCGCGGGCACCCTGGCCGGGCGCCAGAACTACTTGCCGATGCAGAAGCTGGAGAAGATCACGCCCAGCAGGTCGTCGGAGCTGAACTCGCCGGTGATGGCGCTCAGGGCGTTCTGGGCCAGGCGCAGCTCCTCGGCCAGCAGATCGAGGGCCGGGCCCTGGGCCTGCAGCTGGTCGGCGGCCTCCTGCAGGTGGACCGACACGGCGCGCAGCGCCTCGATGTGGCGCGCGCGCGCGATGTAGAGGCCTTCGGGCGCAGACTGCCAGCCCGCCACCTCCAGCAGGATGCGCCGCAGCCCGTCCAACCCCTCGCCCGTGCGCGCAGACAGCCACACGCCCCGCCGGGTTTCGGCGTGCCCGGCCACGCCTGCGGCGGCAGCCGCCGCCGGGGCGCGGTCCAGCTTGTTCCAGACATCGATCACCGGGATGGTTTGGGGCAGCTTTTGGGCCAGTGCGCGCGCTATTTCTGCCTCAGCAGCTATATATTCCATAGCATCCTGGCGCGACAGGTCGTGCAGGAACAACACCGCATCGGCACCCGCAATCTCGTCCCAGGCGCGGGCGATGCCGATGCGCTCCACCTCGTCCTCGCTGTCGCGCAGGCCCGCAGTGTCGATGATGTGCAGGGGCACACCCTCGATCTGGATGGTCTGCTGCACCTTGTCGCGCGTAGTGCCGGCAATGGGGGTGACGATGGCCAGCTCGGCCCCGGCCAGGGCATTGAGCAGCGAGCTTTTGCCCGCATTGGGCTGCCCGGCAATCACCACCTTGATGCCTTCGCGCAGCAACGCGCCCTGGCGCGCCCGCTGCAAGACCGAGGCCAGTGTTTGCTGCAAGTTCGATAGCTGCCCGTGCGCATCCGCCTTGCGCAGGAAGTCAATTTCTTCTTCAGGAAAGTCCAGCGTGGCCTCCACCAGCATGCGCAGGTGGATGAGCGCGTCGCGCAGTGTATGGATCTCGGCCGAGAACGCGCCCGTGAGCGAGCGGCTGGCGCTGCGGGCTGCGGCCTCGGTGCTCGCGTCGATCAGGTCGGCAATCGCCTCGGCCTGGGCCAGGTCGATCTTGTCGTTCAGGAAAGCCCGTTCGGTGAACTCGCCCGGCTGGGCCACGCGCAGGCCCGGCAGGCAGGGCTGGCCCGTGGCCTGGTCGGTGGCGGCACCTGCCTCCAGGCAGCGCGCCAGCAGCAGCTGCAGCACCACGGGGCCGCCGTGGGCCTGCAGCTCCAGCACGTCCTCGCCGGTGTAGCTGTGCGGGCCGGGGAAATACAGCGCCAGCCCCTGGTCGATGGCCTGGCCCTGCGCATCCCGAAACGGCAGGTAGGTCGCCTCGCGGGGCTTGAGGGTGCGGCCGCACAGCGCCTGCACCAGCGCTGCCAGCCCTTTGCCCGACACCCGCACGATACCGACGGCCCCGCGCCCGGGGGCAGTGGCGATGGCAACGATGGGGTCGTGGTGGCGGGCAAGCATGGGGCGACTGTACAGGGTGGGTGGGCAAGAAAAAGGCCGCTTGCGCGGCCTTTTTGGGTCAGTTCGGTGGTGTCAGCGTTGCCGCAGCACCATCACTTGAAACTGGGCAGATTGAACTGCGGTGGCACGCCCATGCGGGTGTTGATGATCCACTGCTGTGCAATCGACAGGATGTTGTTCGTCAGCCAGTACAGCACCAGACCGGCCGGGAAGAAGAAGAACATCACGCTGAAGATCAGCGGCATGAACCACATCATCTTGGCCTGCATCGGGTCGGGCGGTGCGGGGTTCAGGGCCGTCTGCAGCAGCGAGCTGAGCGTCATCAGCAGGGGCAGGATGAAGAACGGGTCGGGCGTGGACAGGTCATGGATCCAGCCGATCCAGGGCGCATTGCGCATCTCGACGCTGGACAGCAGCACCCAGTACAGCGCAATGAACACGGGGATCTGGATCATGATGGGGAAGCAGCCACCCATGGGGTTGACCTTTTCCTCGCGGTAGATGCGCATCATCTCCTGCTGCATCTGCTGCGGCTTGTCCTTGAGGCGCTCGCGCATCTCCATGATCTTGGGGTTGATGGCCTTCATCTTGGCCATGCTCGCGTAGGCCTTGGCGTTGAGCCAGTAGAACGCGATCTTGAGCAGCAGCACCAGGCCCACAATCGCCCAGCCCCAGTTGCCCAGCAGCTTGTGCAGCTGGTCCAGCAACCAGTACAGCGGCTTGGACAGGATGGTGAGCCAGCCGTAGTCCTTGACCAGTTCCAGGCCGGGGTAGAGCTTCTCCATCATGGTCTCGACCTGTGGGCCCGCAAACAGGCGCGCGTCCACGGTCTTGCTCGTGCCGGGCTCGATGGCGCCCAGGGAAGTCAGCATGCCCACCGAGTACAGGTTGGTGTCCACCTTGCGGGTGAACAGCTCGCGCTGGGTGCCGTCGGCCAGCAGCCAGGCGGCGGCAAAGTAATGCTGCACCATGGCCACATAACCATTGGGCGAATCGCGGGGGATATCGACCTTGCCGTTCTCGATGTCCTTGAACTCGATCTTCTGGTACTTCTTGGCGTCGGTGTACACGGCCGGGCCGGTGAAGGTGGAGTAGAACGACGACTCGCCCGGAGGCTTGTTGCCATCACGCACCAGCTGCAGGTACAGCTGGGGCGACACGGCAGCGCTGCCGGTGTTGACGATGTCGTGCTTGACGGCGATGTCATAGGCGCCGCGCTTGATGGTCCAGGTCTTGACCAGCTTCACGCCACCCTGGTCGGGCGATTCGAAGCGGATGCTCAGCTCGTCCTGCCCATCCTTGAGTTCGCGCGGGCCGGGCACGGCGGTCATCACGGTCTTGTGCGTGGGGAAATTGCCACCGATCAGGCCGGTCTGCGCCACGTAGACACGCTGGGCGCTTTCGTCCAGCAGCAGGAAGTTGCGGTTCTTGTCGGTCAGGTCGGCGTGCTTGAGCAGTTCGGCATGGGTGAGCGAGCCGCCTTCGCTGTCGAAGGTGAGGCGGTACAGGTCGGTCTTGACCTCGATGCGCTCACGCGCGGCTGCGGGTGCAGTGGCCGCTGCGGGCTGGCCCGGGACGGCCGCAGCGCCCTGGACAGCAGCCGCTGCCACGGGCGCAGAGGACACAGGGACGCTGGCCGCGCCCGTGGCACCGGACGCTGCACCTGCAGCGGCAGGCGCGGTCACGGCCGGGGTGGTAGGGAAAAACGTGGCCTTGTTGCCGTTGTGCAGTTGCCACTTGTCCCACAGCAGAACCATGGAAAAGCCAAAAATCACCCACAGGATGGTGCGGCGAATGTCGTTCATGAAGACTTCTTTGGTGAGGGTGGTTGGGTGGTGGTGGAGGATTGTTGCAGCCGCGAAAAAAGCCTCATGCCGCGCGGCAGTTCTCGGGGGACCGGATCGTGGCCCCCATCACACCAGGGGTGGCAGCGTACCAGCCTGCGCACCGTGAGATAGCTGCCTGCCGCCGCGCCATGCCATTCCAGCGCTTGCAGTGAATAGGCCGAACAGGTGGGCTCGAACCGGCAGGCCGACCCCAGCCAGGGGCTGAGGAAAAACCGGTAGCCCTTGACCAAGCCCATCAGCAGGCGCTGCATGATCATGGCGCCACCTCGTGGGCAGGCCGGACCTGCGGGACAGGCGCCTGAGCGGGCACTGCAGCCCCGCCACCCGCACGCCGGGCGGCATGGCCAAACAGCTGCAGCAGCTCTGCACGCACGGCCTGCTTGAGCTGGTCGGACGTGGCGCTCACAAACTGTTTGCGGTCAAACGCCGTGCGCAGCCGCACCACATGGGCTGCCTGGGGCAGGCGCGCTTCAAACGCCGCGCCCACGGTGTAGATCTGCCGCTTGATGGTGTTGCGTGTCACGGCACGGCGCGCCCAGCGCTTGGGCACCATGGCACCCAGCCAGACATCCGGCACGGCAAACAGGGCCTGCGGCCCTTGCGTTGATGGCAAGGAACCGGGCCCTGTGGGTGCAGCACTGGCGGGGGGGTTGGCAGCAGCGCTGCCAGCCGCATCCAGCACCAGACGGTGCAGCGCAAAATGCGCTGTGCGGGAGACTGTGCCCCCAGCCATGGCGGCCTGGAACTGCGGACGGGTTTTTAGCCGTTGCATGCAGGCACCCCGTTTGGAACCTGACGGTACAAACCGGGGGCAGGCGGGGAGCAGACCGTAGACCGGGACGGCCTTAGACGGCCAGGCGCTTGCGGCCCTTGGCGCGGCGTGCGTTGATAACGGCACGGCCGCCGCGGGTCTTCATGCGGACGAGGAAACCGTGGGTGCGCGCGCGGCGCGTCTTGGAGGGCTGGTAAGTACGTTTCATGGTGCTATTCCTTGAGGTTCAGTTCCGGACTGCTGCTCTTGAACCCCTGCCTTGCCCAGCTGAAAACCAGCCAAACAGAAGCAGAAATAACGGCGCGCCGGGTCAAATCACCCTGAACACATTCAGGGAAACCCAAAATTATCGCAGGCTTGTGGCCCTCTGGCAATGCCTTTCGGCTGGCAGGCCTATCCGCAAGCCGCCCGGCGGAGCCAACACAGCTCCTTTCGCCCCGCGCCAAGCGGGCCTTCGACGATCACCAGGTGCCCGTTTTGACACCCCAAGGATGCCAGTCCATCAACCCCGGAATCCCCCGATGACAGCAGCCACCAAAATGTGGATAACTCCTTGACAAGCTACAATCCGCCGCCCAGCACCGTTCCTCCTATCCACAACAAGAATTCCCGATAAATGACCGAGGAACCCACCCGCAGCGCCCAGCCATCCCCCGGAGCCGATGCCGGCCAAGGCCTGTGGCAAGCCTGCGTAGAACAACTGGCGCAAGACCTGCCGGAACAACAATTCAACACCTGGATCAAGCCCCTGGTCGCCCAGGTGGCCGAGGATTTCTCCAAGGTCACCCTGCTGGTGGCCAACCGCTTCAAGCTGGACTGGATCCGTGCCCAGTACGCAGGCCGCATCGCCTCCCTGCTGGAGGGCCTGTACGGCCAGCCGGTCTCGCTGGAGTTAGCGCTCGCTCAGCGGGAATCCGTTACCCGTACTTATGTGCGCCCCGCGTCGCCCGAACCCTCCAGCGCCCCGGCACCGGCAGAATCCCCGGCCGCCAGCATCGACGAGGCCCCGGCCGGCGCCTTCCGTAACCGGCTGAATGCCGCGCTCACGTTCGAGACCCTGGTGGAGGGCACGGCCAACCGCATGGCCCGCTCGGCCGCCATGCACGTGGCGGGCATGCCCGGGCACCTGTACAACCCGTTGTTCATCTACGGCGGGGTGGGTCTGGGCAAGACCCACCTGATGCACGCTGTGGGTAACCGCCTGCTGCAGGACAAGCCCGACGCCAAAGTTCTCTACATCCATGCGGAGCAGTTCGTGTCGGATGTGGTTAAGGCCTACCAGCGCCGCACCTTCGACGAGTTCAAGGAACGCTACCACTCGCTGGACCTGCTGCTCATCGACGATGTGCAGTTCTTTGCCAACAAGGACCGCACGCAGGAAGAATTCTTCAATGCGTTCGAGGCCTTGCTGACCAAGAAGAGCCACATCGTGATGACGTCGGACACCTACCCCAAGGGCCTGACCAACATCCACGACCGCCTGGTGTCGCGCTTCGATTCGGGCCTGACGGTGGCGCTGGAACCGCCCGAGCTGGAAATGCGCGTGGCGATTCTGATCAACAAGGCCCGCGCCGAAGGCACCGAGATGCCCGAAGAGGTCGCCTTCTTCGTCGCCAAGAACGTGCGCTCCAACGTGCGCGAGTTGGAAGGCGCACTGCGCAAGATCCTGGCGTATTCGCGCTTCAACCAGAAGGAAATCTCGATCCAGCTCGCCCGCGAGGCGCTGCGTGATCTGCTGTCCATCCAGAACCGGCAGATTTCTGTGGAAAACATCCAGAAGACGGTGGCCGACTATTACAAGATCAAGGTCGCCGACATGTACAGCAAGAAGCGCCCGGCCAGCATTGCCCGCCCGCGACAGATTGCGATGTACCTGGCCAAGGAGCTGACGCAAAAGAGCCTTCCGGAGATCGGAGAATTGTTCGGCGGGCGCGACCACACCACGGTTTTGCACGCGGTGCGCAAGATTTCGGGCGAACGCCAGCAGCTGACCGAGCTGAACCAGCAGTTGCATGTGCTGGAGCAAACGCTCAAGGGCTGAACCTGCGTGATCGAGGTGCCCCAGAGAAAAGGCCCCTTTAAGGGGCAAAATGATGGGTTGTGCAGCAGGGGGAGGCACAACCCGTGCCGCTGTCCAAGCTCCGTTCCAAAAACCACAAGAGGTTGAAGACATGATCGTCCTGAAGGCAACACAAGACAAGGTTCTCGCGGTACTGCAGTCCGTGGCTGGCATCGTCGAGCGCCGGCACACGCTGCCCATCCTGGCCAATGTGCTGATCCGCAAGACGGGCAATGCCCTGCAGCTGACGACCAGCGACCTCGAAATCCAGATCCGCACCACCGCCGAGCTGGGCGGCGACACCGGCGACTTCACCACCACCGTGGGTGCGCGCAAGCTCATCGACATCCTGCGCACCATGCCCGGCGACCAGACCGTGAGCCTGGAGTCGCAGCAGTCCAAGCTGGTGCTCAAGGGTGGCAAGAGCCGCTTCACGCTGCAAAGCCTGCCCGCCGAAGACTTCCCGCTGGTACAGGAATCCGCCGCCTTCGGCCCCGTGTTTGCCGTGCCCCAAAAGACGCTGAAGGACCTGCTGGGCCAGGTGTCGTTTGCGATGGCCGTGCAGGACATCCGCTATTACTTGAACGGCATCCTCTTCGTGGCCGAAGGCAAGCAGCTCAGCCTGGTCGCCACCGACGGCCACCGCCTGGCGTTTGCCAGCGCCACGCTGGATGTGGAAGTGCCCAAGCAGGAAGTCATCCTGCCGCGCAAGACTGTGATTGAGCTGCAGCGCCTGCTGAGTGACGCGGGCGGCGAAAACCAGCCCCACATCGAGATGCAGTTTGCCAACAACCAGGCGAAGTTCACCTTTGGCGGCATGGAGTTCGTCACCAAGCTGGTCGAGGGCAAGTTCCCCGACTACAACCGCGTGATCCCCAAGAACCACAAGAACAGCATCACGCTCGGCCGCGCGCCGCTGCTGGCCAGCCTGCAGCGCACCGCCATCATGACCAGCGACAAGTTCAAGGGCGTGCGCCTGAACCTGGAGCCCGGCACCCTGCGCGTGGCGTCCAACAACGCCGAGCAGGAGGAGGCCGTGGACGAGCTCGACATCGACTACGGTGGCGACACCATCGAAATCGGCTTCAACGTGACCTACCTCATCGACGCCCTGGCCAACATGGGCCAGGACATGGTGAAGGTGGAGCTGTCGGACGGCAACAGCTCTGCGCTGATGACCATCCCCGACAACGACAGCTTCAAGTATGTGGTGATGCCCATGCGCATCTGAGGCGACCCCTCCCACCTGCCGCACAGCCACGCAGCCGAACCCTGTTTACTATCGTATTGATAGCTACTAGCGCTTACTGGATAGGCGGTAGAGCCCAATTTGACCATTGAAACTATTGGAAACCCACCGGTTTCCACGGACCCCAAGGCCCACCATGACCGCTGACAACAACCTGCCCGAGCAAGAACCTACCGGCACGGGTGAGCCTGTTCCCAACAAGATCGACACCAACCAGGCCGGTGCGAGCGAAAGCTATGGCGAAGGCGCCATCACCATCCTTGAAGGGCTGGAGGCCGTGCGCAAGCGCCCCGGCATGTACATCGGCGACACGAGTGACGGCACCGGCCTGCACCATCTGGTGTTCGAGGTGGTCGACAACTCCATCGACGAAGCCCTGGCCGGCCACTGCGACGACATCGTCGTCACCATCCACACCGACAACTCCATCAGCGTCACCGACAACGGCCGGGGCATCCCCACCGGCGTGAAGATGGACGACAAGCACGAGCCCAAGCGCAGTGCCGCCGAAATTGCCCTGACCGAGCTGCACGCGGGCGGCAAGTTCAACCAGAACAGCTACAAGGTGTCCGGCGGCCTGCACGGCGTGGGCGTGAGCTGCGTGAACGCGCTCAGCAAATGGCTGCGCCTGACCGTGCGCCGCGAAGGCAAGGTGCACCAGATCGAATTTGCACGCGGCTTTGTGCAAGACCGCCTGCTGTCCACCGTGGACGGCTTTGAAGTCAGCCCCATGAAGGTGACCGGCGAGACCGAAAAGCGCGGCACCGAGGTGCACTTCCTGCCCGATACGGAAATCTTCAAAGAGAACAACGACTTCCACTACGAGATCCTGGCCAAGCGCCTGCGCGAACTCTCCTTTTTGAACAACGGCGTGCGCATTCGCCTGAAAGACGAGCGCAGCGGCAAGGAAGACGACTTCTCCGGTGCGGGTGGCGTGCGCGGCTTTGTCGAGTTCATCAACAAAGGCAAGACGGTGTTGCACCCCACCTCGTTCTACGCAGCCGGTGAACGCCCGGCCGAAACGTATGGCGGCATCCCCGGCACGCACATCGGCGTCGAAGTCGCCATGCAGTGGAACAGCGCGTACACCGAGCAAGTGCTGTGCTTCACCAACAACATTCCCCAGCGTGACGGCGGCACCCACCTGACCGGCCTGCGCGCCGCGATGACCCGCGTCATCAACAAGTACATCGAAGAAAACGAGCTGGCCAAGAAGGCCAAGGTCGAAGTCACCGGCGACGACATGCGCGAAGGCCTGTGCTGCGTGCTGAGCGTGAAGGTGCCCGAGCCCAAGTTCAGCAGCCAGACCAAGGACAAGCTGGTGTCGAGCGAAGTGCGCGCGCCGGTGGAAGACATCGTGGGCAAGCTGCTCACCGACTACCTGCAGGAAAAGCCCAACGACGCCAAGATCATCTGCGGCAAGATCGTGGAAGCCGCCCGCGCCCGCGAGGCCGCGCGCAAGGCCCGCGAAATGACGCGCCGCAAGGGCGTGCTCGACGGCATGGGCCTGCCCGGCAAGCTGGCCGACTGCCAGGAAAAAGACCCCGCGATGTGCGAGATCTATATCGTCGAGGGTGACTCCGCTGGAGGCTCTGCCAAGCAGGGCCGCGACCGCAAATTCCAGGCCATCCTGCCCCTGCGCGGCAAGATCCTGAACGTGGAAAAGGCCCGCTACGAAAAGCTGCTGACCAGCAACGAAATCCTTACGCTGATCACGGCCCTGGGCACCGGCATCGGCAAAGCCGGTGGCACCACCGGGGGTGATGACTTCGACGTGGCCAAGCTGCGCTACCACCGCATCATCATCATGACCGACGCCGACGTGGACGGCGCCCACATCCGCACCCTGCTGCTGACCTTCTTCTACCGCCAGATGCCCGAGCTGGTCGAGCGCGGCCACATCTACATCGCCCAGCCGCCGCTGTACAAGGTGAAGGCGGGCAAGGAAGAGCTGTACCTCAAAGACGGCCCCGCGCTCGACGGCTTCTTGCTGCGCATTGCGCTGAACCACGCGAGCGTGAGTACCGGCGGCGCCAACCCGCAAGTGCTGGCGGGCGACACCCTGGCCGAACTGGCGCGCAAGCACCAGGTGGCCGAGAGCGTGATCCACCGCCTGTCCAACTTCATGGACCAGGAAGCCCTGCGCGCCGTGGCCGACGGCGTGAGCCTGAAGCTCGACACCGTGGCCGAGGCCGAAGCCAGCGCCGTGGCCCTGCAGATCAAGCTGCGCGAGCTGAACACCACCGGCACCCCCGCCGAAGTGGCGGGTGAGTTCGACGCCCGCACCGACAAACCCATCCTGCGCATCAGCCGCCGCCACCACGGCAACGTCAAGAGCAGCGTCATCACGCAAGACTTTGTGCACGGCGCCGACTACGCCGCTCTGGCCGAAGCCGCCGACACCTTCCGTGGCCTGCTGGGCGAGGGCGCCAAGGCCCTGCGCGGCGAAGGCGACAAGCAGAAGGAAGAAAAGGTCAGCGACTTCCGCCAGGCCATGAAGTGGCTCATCAGCGAAGCCGAACGCACCACCAGCCGCCAGCGCTACAAGGGCCTGGGCGAAATGAACCCCGAGCAGCTCTGGGAAACAACGATGGACCCCAATGTGCGCCGCCTGCTGCGCGTGCAGATTGACGATGCGATCGAGGCGGATCGGGTGTTCACGATGCTGATGGGGGATGAGGTGGAGCCGCGCCGGGATTTCATTGAGACGAATGCGCTGCGGGCGGGAAATATTGACGTTTGATGTAGCTAGCCAACTTGGTTAAACCAGCCATGGACTGGTCTCGGGCCGAGGTTGAGGTGGTTGTTGCCGACTACCTCAAGATGCTCAGTCTTGAACTGGCTGGTCAGACCTACAGCAAGGCTGCGCACCGTCGCGTCTTGCTTGAAAAGCTCAATGGCCGCTCCGAAGGTTCTGTTGAATTCAAGCACTGCAATATCAGCGCAGTGCTGATCCATCTGGGTTGCCCGTATCTGCGCGGATATCAACCACGAGCCAACTACCAACGTCTGCTGCGTGAAGTAGTGGAGCTACAAGTTGACCAGTCCACTGCCCTGGATTCACTGGCGCTTGCGGCTGCGCACCTGCCAGCAGTACCCCCGGAAATTATCGATTTCTCCAGAGTTGAAACCAAAGCGCCGCTAAAGCAACATCGTGTCGGCGAGACAAGTCCACACTACGGCAACCCACCCGTCAAACGGGACTACCTTGCGATCGAGTCCCGCAATCGCTCGTTAGGTCAAGCTGGCGAAGAGTTCGTTTTTCGGTACGAGCAATGGAGACTGGCGCATATCGGCAAGCGCGATTTGGCTGAACGGGTGGAGCATGTCTCGCAAACAAAGGGGGATGGCCTTGGCTACGACATCCTGTCTTTCGATGCGAATGGTCGCGAGCGATTCATTGAAGTGAAAACCACTGCGTTTGGCAAGGACACACCGTTTTTCATATCCAAGAATGAATTGCATTTCTCCCGAAACGCGGGTACTGACTTCACCCTATGCCGCCTGTTTGAATTTCGGCAGACTCCAAAGTTGTTCTCTTTGAAGGGCGCACTGGATCAGCACTGTGACCTGGACCCTGTCACATATCGCGCTAGCTTTTCTTAGTCCTACCGCACGCCGCACGCCATTTGCCTCACCCCCATGCGCTCCCCCATCTCCATCGTTGACGTAGACCGCCTGGACACCTGGACCCGCTACCGCCCAGGCCTGTGCGACACCTGCGCGGCCAACTGCTGCACCATGCCGCTGGAGGTCCAGCTGTCGGACCTGGTGCGGCTGGAACTGGTGGACCCGTTCGAGGCCGAGCATGAGGAAATCCGCCACATTGCCAAGCGGCTGCAAAAGGCGCGGCTGATCGACCACTTCAACCACAAGAACGCGATCTTCACGATGGCGCGGCGGGCGAGTGGGGACTGCAACTTTCTCGACTCCACAACGCGGCTGTGCACGGTGTATGACAAGCGGCCCGAGACCTGCCGCCTGCACCCGCAGAAGAAGAGCCCCAAGCCGGGTTACTGCGCCTATGGGGCGCGGGATTTGCAGCGGCGGGGCTGATAACCCACACGCGCTGAGGTGGCTCGCACCTCTCATCTGCGCAAGCCCGCCGCCTCAGAAACCGCCGCTCCCTGCGCTCATGCCATGTCGCGCAGCTCGCGGCGCAAGATCTTGCCAACGCTGGACTTGGGCAGGGCCTCCACAAACACGATCTGCCGGGGCACCTTGTAGGCGGTGAGCGCGGCGCGGCAGTGGGCTGCGATGTGGTCTGCACCCACCGGTGGCGCAGTGCCCGCCGCGCGCACCACATACAGCCTCAGTGTCTCGCCCGTTTTCTCGTCCGGCACGCCGATGCAGGCGCATTCCAGCACGCCGGGGCACGCGGTGGCCACGGCTTCAACTTCGTTGGGAAAGACGTTGAAGCCTGAGACGATGACCATGTCCTTCTTGCGGTCCACGATCTTGAGGAAGCCGCGCTCGTCCAGCTGGCCGATGTCGCCGGTGCGGAAGTAGCCATCGGGCGTGAAGGCGGCTGCGTTGGCCTCGGGCTGCTGCCAGTAGCCGCCCATGACCTGGGGGCCTTTCACGCAGACCTCGCCGGGCTGGCCCAGGGGCACGGGGTGGCCCTGGTCGTCCAGCAGCCGCACGTCGGTGGAGGGCAGGGGCAGGCCGGTGCTGCCGCTGAACGCAGTGACCGATGCGGGGTTGAAGGCCACCACAGGGCTGGTCTCGCTCAGGCCGTAGCCTTCGCGGATGAACTGGCCGGTGATGGCCTGCCAGCGGGCGGATACCGAGGGCAGGATGGCTGCGCCACCGCCGCCCGCCAGCCGCAGGTTGGAGAAATCCACGCCCTGCGTGCCGGGGTGCCCCGCCAGCCCGGCATACAGCGTGTTGACGCCCATGAACACGCTGGGGCGCGCAGCCTTCAGCACATCGATCAGCGCGTCCAGGTCGCGCGGGTTGGGCACCAGCCAGTTGCGTGCACCCACCGCAAAGTAGCTGACCAGGTTCACCATGAGCGCGAAGATGTGATACAGCGGAATGGCTGTAACGACTACCTCCTGCGCGGGGCGCAGGGCATCGGGTACGAAGGCCTTGAACTGCTCCACATTGGCCACCAGGTTGCGGTGCGTGAGCATGGCGCCCTTGGACAGGCCTGTGGTGCCCCCGGTGTACTGCAGGAACAGCAGGTCGCTTCCCTCCAGTACGGGCGGCGCAAAAGGCAAGGTGGCGCCTTCGGCCAGGGCGCGCGCAAACGAGGTGGTGGTGTGCAGGTGCGCATCCACCGGCGGCCCGGGCAGGTCGGCTGCGGTGCCGTCGCCGGGCGCCACGGTGATGATGCTGTGCAGCTCTACCCGGTCCTGGATGGCGGCCAGGGTCGCAGTAGACCCTACATAGATCACCATCACCCTCGCTCCTGCGTCCTGGAGCTGGTACTCCAGCTCGCGCGGGGTGTACAGGGGGTTCACATTGACCTGCACACAGCCCGCGCGCGCAATGCCGAGCATGGCGATGGGAAACGCCATCAGGTTCGGGCACATCACGGCAATGCGGTCGCCCTTGCGCACGCTCAGCACGTTCTGCAGGTAGGCCGCAAACGCGCGGGATTGCTGGTCTACATGCGCATAGGTCAGCGTCTGGCCCAGGCAGGTGAATGCTGGCCGGTGCGCGTAGCGCTGCATGGCGGCACACAGCAGGTGCACGATGCTGGGATGGCTGTCGGGATCGATGTGGGCAGGGATGGCGCCGTAGCTGGCCAGCCAGGGTTGGGGGGACATGGTGAAACGGTCCTCGATGAGGGTGGAGCAACTACGTGCGGGCAGGCTCAGCGCACGGCCTTGGCCAGTGCGGCAAAGGCTTGCCGGTCCAGCGCGTGGGTGAAGGCGGTGTTGGGCACGGGGTGGGTGGAGAGCTTCACCACCACCAGCTCGGCCGCCGGGTTGATGTGGATGTGCTGGCCCATCAGGCCCTTGGCTTCGAAGCTGCCATCGGCATCGTGGGGAATCCACCACTGGTTGTGGTACGAGTAGCCCGCGCGCATGGCGGTGCCGGGGGCCTTGCTGAACTTGGCGGGGTCGGCGCCCTTGCGCAGCTCGGCAATGGTGGCGGGCGAGACGATCTGCTGCCCGTTGAAGCGGCCGTTGGAGCGCAGCATCTCGCCCAGGCGGCCCAGGTCGCGCAGGGTGGCGTTCACGCCCACGCTGGTGGACTGGCCGCCGTTGGCGTCGGCAAACACATACGCGTCCTCCTGCGCGCCCAGCTTGGACCAGATGCGCTCGGACAACAGCGTGGCGTAGCTCTTGCCGGTGACGCGCTGCAGCAGCCAGCCCAGAACTTCCGTGTCCACCGATTTGTAGGCAAACGCGGTGCCGTGCTCGCCTTCCTTCTGCACGGTGGGCAGGTGCTCGGCCATGCTCTTGGCCACGGTGATGCCGGGGGGCGCGGGCTGCAGGCCGGCAGCGGCCAGGTACTGGAACACGCCCGAGGTGGGGTCGGCAAAGTTCTCGGCGTATTTCACGCCGGTGGTCATGTCCAGCGCCTGCTGCACGGTGGCATCGGCCCAGGCGCTGGTGGCCAGCTCGGGCAGGTAGCGCGGGATGAGTGCGTTAGCGTCGATGGCGCCTTCCTGGATGAGTTCGGTCACCAGCAGACCCACCAGCGACTTGCTCATGGACCACAGCACATGCGGCTGCTGGGGCTGCATGCCAATGTGATAACGCTCGTACACCACGCGGCCCCGGTGCAGCACCAGCAGGGCGTCGGTGTAGGTGGCTTTCTGCCAGTCGGCCAGCGTGGTGGGCGCGCCCTTGTCGTCGGCAAACGCCAGGGTGTCGGGCAGGGCACGCGGCGCTGCGGGCAGTGCGCTGGGCGCTGCAGCACCGCGCCAGATGGTGGCCGTGGGCCCCAGTTCGCGCAGGTGTTGCGCGGCCCAGCGCACGTTGGGGTACTTGAGGATGTTGGCCAGCCGCACGATCTTGTCGGGCGCCGGGGGGAAGCCCTGCATCAGCTGCAGGGTCACGGGGTGGGTGGCATCCGGCTGCGGTAGCTGCGGGGCCTGGGCCTGGCTGGCCGGGGCCGCGCCCAGCAGGGTGCAGGCCAGGGCGACGGCAGAAAACGAGTGGGTCAGGTGGCGAGGAAAGGGGCGCATGGTGAAAAGACCTCTGTCAAAAAGTTGTAGGAAAGGGAAGAACAAACAAGGAGGCGGAAGCCATCGGGCGGCTCAGCCCCTGGCCGCCAGCAGCGTGCGGATCACGCTCTCGGTGCGCTCGTATTCGCCTTCGCCAAAGTGCTTGTAGCGAATGCGACCCTGCGCATCGATGAGGTAGGTGGCAGGCCAGTACTGGTTGCTGTAGGCCTTCCAGGTGCCGTAGCGGTTGTCCTGGGCCACGGGGTGCTTCACGCCGTAGCGGCGCATGGCCGCTTCGACGTTGCTGGCCGAGCGCTCGAACGGAAACTCGGGCGTATGCACGCCCACCACCGTGAGGCCCTGGGGCGTGTACCGCTCGGCCCAGCGGTTCACATGGGGCAGGGTGCGGATGCAGTTGATGCAGGCGTACGTCCAGAAGTCCACCAGCACCACGCGGCCGCGCAGCTGGGCCAGGCTCAGCGGTTCGGAGTTGAGCCAGCGCTCAATGCCGGTGAACTCGGGCGCAGCGCCCAGGTCGGGCAACGCTGCGGCGGGGCTGGCGGGGCCCGCTGCATACGCCAAGCCAGGGGCGGCCAGCGCAGCGGCCATTGACGCCAGGAAAGTGCGGCGCTCGGAAAAGCGCGATGAAGAGGGGTGCAATGTCATGGTGAAAGCTCCTTGCAATCGAGTGGGGTGTCGCCCCTTACAGGCCGCCCCAGCCCGAGGGATAAAACTGCGTGAGCCAGGCGGTGATCTGCCCATCCACCTCCCACAGCATGGCCAGCGCGACGGCAATAACCACCACGCCAAACACCTGCTGCACGCGGTGCGCGTGGCGCGCAATGCGGCGCACGTGGGTGGCAGCAGCCTGGCCGCCGTAGGCAATGGCCAGCATGGGCAGTGCTGCGCCGGTGGAATACGCCAGCAGCAGTACGGCGGTGCCCACCCCCGGTGGCTCGGTGGCGATGAGGGTGAGGATGGAGGCGAGCACAGGCCCGGCGCAGGGTGTCCAGACCGCGCCCAGGCTCAGGCCCAGCAGCAGTCCGCCCCAGTTGCCGCCCCCGCTGCCCATGCCCAGGCTGGCCAGGCGGCTGAGCACGCCGCCCGCATATTGGCTGAGCCACTGGAACGGCCGGGGCCACACGGTGAGCAGCCCAAACACCAGCAGCATCAGAGCGGCCAACCGGCGCAGGCCTTCTTGCGACACACCGAGCACCTGCGTGAAGCTGCTGAACAGCAGCGCCACCGCAGCGAACGACAGCGCAAAACCCAGCGCGATGAACAGCGGGCGTGTGCGCTGCGCAGCACCACCGCCGCCCACCGACGCACCCAGCACCACCGGCAACATGGGCAGCACGCAGGGCGCGCCCACGGTGAGCATGCCGGCGGCCACGGCCAGCCAGGGTGAGGTGGTGGAGATGGCCATCGTCATTGCGCGCCCCCGTGCTCGGCGGCCGGGCGGCGCCACACCTGTGTCTTGCCAAACAGCGGGATGCCCACGTAGGCGCGCACCAGCAACTGGTCGGGCTCGGCCGGGGTGAGGTGGGCGCGGTAGGTCTTGGCGTTCTCGCGGTTGTAGATCTCGCCCTGGTATTCGCTGTTGCCGCCTTCGGCTGCGCGCAGGCCCGACAGCAGAATCATGCCCAGTGCAGGCCGCGCGTCGGCTGCCGCCATGTCGGTGCCCGGCGCGCTCATGGAGCGGTTGACCAGCACACGCACCACCTTGCCACACAGGGTGTTGCCCCCGCCAGCGTTGCACGGGGCGATGTTCACCTCCAGGTTGCCGCTTTCGGTGATCCAGCGGCCCAGAGGGGCCTTGGGCTGGGATACAGGCTCAGAGGTGGGTTGGGATGTGGGTTGTGCGGCAGCGGTGGGCCGCGCCTTGGTGGCCTCTTGCGCGCTGGCGGCGTGCGCCAGGCCCAGGGCCAGCAAGGCGGCCACGGCGATGGATGGTTTCATGGCAAGGTCCTCGTGATGTTCAGGAAGACCACATTGAAGCCAGCGCAGGTATCGGCGATTTGTCTGACCAGGGGCTTTTGGTATGCGCGCTTGTCGATGCACCGGGCAGACAAGTTGAGATACATATCTGCCCACCCAGCCCATACCGCTGCACCACCAAAGCCCGGACAATGGCCGCCATGACGACGCCCGCTCCCGACCACATCCTGATCGTCGATGACGACGCCGGCATCCGCGAGCTGGCTGCCGAGTACCTGCAGCGCCAGGGCCTGCAGGTGAGTGTGGCCGCCGACGGGCGGCAAATGCGCGAGGTGCTGGCCACGCAGCGCATCGACCTGCTGATGCTGGACCTGATGCTGCCAGGCACCGACGGCATCGCGCTGTGCCGCGAGCTGCGCAGCCCTGGCGCGCCGCCGCTGCCCATCATCATGCTTACCGCACGCAGCGACGAAGCGGACCGCATCCTGGGCCTGGAGCTGGGTGCGGACGACTACCTGACCAAACCCTTCGCCGCACGCGAGCTGCTGGCGCGCATCCACGCCGTGCTGCGGCGCACGCGCATGCTGCCGCCCAACCTGGCCGTAGCCGAGCCCGCGCGCCAGCTGGCGTTTGGCGACTGGCGGCTGGACACCACGGCGCGCCACTTGCTCGATGCCACGGGCGCGGTGGTGGCGCTGTCGGGCGCTGAGTACCGCCTGCTGCGCGTGCTGCTGGACCACCCGCAGCGCATCCTCACACGCGACCAGCTGCTGCAGCTCACGCAGGGGCGCGATGCCGATGTGTTCGACCGCTCCATCGACCTGCTGGTGAGCCGCGTGCGCCAGCGGCTGGGCGATGGTGCGCGCGGCTCGCGCTACATCAAGACCGTGCGCAACGAGGGCTATGTGTTCTGCGCCGATGTGCAAGCTGCACCAGCGCCCCAGGAGACTGCGCCATGACGCTGCGCGGGTGGCCGCGCTCGCTGTTCGGGCGCATCCTGCTGGTGCTGGCGCTGGGCCTGGCGCTGGCGCATGCGCTGACCTTTGTGCTGGCGTTTACGGAGCGCAGCATGACCATGCGACGGGCCATGGTGTCGTATTTCGCGAGCGACGTGGCCAGCTCGGTCGCCATGCTGGAACGGCTGCCTGCCACCGAGCGCGCACAGTGGGTGGACCGGTTGGCGCGCCGCAACTACCGTTTTGCGCTGGCCGAACCGCTGGACGCACCTGCCGACCCGTCCCAGCTGGCCCGCCTCGTTGCCAGCGCTGTGGCGGCCACACTGCCCACTGACCGCCCGGTGCAGGTGATCGACCCCCATGTGCCGGGCATCGAGCTGCGGCTGCAACTGCGCCTAGCCGACGGTACGCCCCTGGCCGTGGACATGGACGAGCCCCGGCTGCAGATATCGCCCTGGGTGCTGGGCGCGCTGGCGCTGCAGCTGGCGCTGCTGGTGGGCCTGTGCGCCTGGGCCGTGCGTGCAGCCACGCGGCCCCTGAACACGCTGGCCGATGCGGCCGATGCGCTCGGCGCCGACCGCCCCACCGTGCCGCTGGTTGAAGACGGCCCGCGCGAAGTGGTGCGCGCCGCCGTTGCCTTCAACCATATGCAGCAGCGCATTCAGGCGCACCTGCAAGAGCGCATGCAGATCCTGGCCGCCGTCTCGCACGACCTGCAGACCCCCATCACCCGGCTGCGCCTGCGCGCCGACCTGCTGGACGACCCCGTGCTGCAGGGCAAGCTGCACGCCGACCTGGCCGAGATGCAGTCGCTGGTGGAGGAGGGCATTGCCTACGCACGCTCATCCCAGGCCGTGCGCGAGCCCCCGCAGCGTGTGGATCTGCGCGCGCTGGTGGAGAGCATTGCGTGCGACTACGCCGATGCGGGCCTGCCGGTGCAGCTGCTGCACGCCGTGGACGTGACCTGCGACACCCGCCCGCAGGCGCTGCGCCGCCTGCTGTGCAACCTGGTGGACAACGCGCTCAAGTTTGCAGGCGCCGCCGAGCTGACGCTGGAGGTGGAGAGGCCAGGCCAGTGCCTGGTGCGCGTCATCGATCATGGGCCTGGCATCCCCCCGGCGGACCTCGCCGCCGTGCTGCAGCCCTATGTGCGGCTGGAGGATTCGCGCAACCGGGGCACGGGCGGCACCGGCCTGGGCCTGGCGATTGCGAACGAGCTGGCCCAGGCCCTGGGCGGCCGCCTGGTGCTGGGGCCGCGCGCGGACGGCGCGCAGGGACTGGAGGCGCGGGTGGAGCTGCCAGGCACGCCGCTGCTACAGTGACCGGTCCGTGGACTCCTGAAGGACAGCACCGTGGACACCTCTGCCAGCAACCGCGAGCCCAGCGACAGCACCCCACGCATCTGCGTTGGCATTGGCGGCTGGACCTTCGAGCCCTGGCGCGGCAGCTTCTACCCCGCAGGGCTGGCGCACAGCAAGGAGCTGCAATACGCCAGCCGACAACTCACGGCGATCGAGGTCAACGGCACCTACTACAGCACCTTCAAACCACCCACCTTTACCAAGTGGCGCGATGAAACGCCCGAAGGCTTTGTGTTCTCACTCAAGGCCAACCGCTTTGCCACGCACCGGCGCGTGCTGGCCGAGGCGGGCGATTCGATCGCACGGTTTGTCGACAGTGGCATCTCGGAACTGAAGGACAAGCTCGGGCCCATCGTGTGGCAATTCATGCCGACCAAGGTGTTTGAGCCGGGCGACTTTGAGGCCTTTCTGGCCCTGCTGCCGCAGCAGGTGGATGGCCTGAGGCTGCGCCACGCGCTGGATGTGCGCCACCCGAGTTTTGCGACGCCAGCATTTGTGGCGCTGGCGCGCCGCTATGGCTGCGTGCCTGTGTACACCGACTCCGACCAGTTTCCCGCCATCGCGGATGCTGAGGCCGACTTTGCCTACCTGCGGCTGATGCGCAGCCAGGCCGATGTGCCCACGGGCTACACGCCCGATGCGATTGCGCAATGGGCGCAGGGCGTGCGCACTTGGACCAGCGGCGAGTGGTCACGCGATGTGTTTGTGTACTTCATCAACGGCGCCAAGGAACGGGCACCGGCAGGGGCGATGGAGTTGCTGCGGCAGCTGGGCGCTACACCGTCTCGCGCTGAGTGAAGCCCTGCGGGGCCTCGCCCCCATCGGGCACATTGCCCACCACCACGCGGTCCACACGCGCATGTTCCGGCCCCTGGTGCGCCCAGTCGATGAGGGCCCGCACGGCAGGCTCCGGACCCCAGGCGCACGCTTCCACGCGGCCATCCTGGCGGTTGCGCACCCATCCCGTCACGCCCAGGCGTGATGCGGCCTGCACCATGGACCAGCGGTAGCCCACGCCCTGCACATGGCCGGTGATCAACAGATGGCGGGTGATGATGGAATTGGGTTCTGCGTTCATGGCGGCACTGTAGCGTGTGCCTTGTGCCTTGTGGAGTGCAGGTTCCGGCGGCACACTGCCCACTACACGGCACCCCATGACCACTACCGCACCCAAGGCCCTGCCCACCATCAACCCCCAGCGCTGCACCGGCTGCGGCTGGTGTGTGGCGGTGTGCCCGCCGCATGTGCTGTCGCTGCAAGTGTTGGGCACGGGGCCCTGGGGCCCCAAGTGCTCCACCCTGCACGACGCGCCGGGCTGCACCGGGTGTGCGCTGTGCGCGGTGCGCTGCCCGTTCGATGCGATCCGCATGGTGCGGGTGGCGGCCACCCAAGCCCGGTGAGGCCGTTACGCCACGGGTCAACAAAGGCGCGTAAAGGCGGGTTGACAGGCCCCGGCCTGCATCCGGTACACTGCGCCCTTCATGTCGTTCACCTCCCTCCCTATCACCACCGCACGCGCCGCTGCCTTCCAAGGCATGGGCATGATGCCGCCCGCACTCACGCGGGCCAATGGTGAACAGCGGGCACTGGGTGCACGAATGATTACCACCATTACCACCGCGGCCACCTGAGCACGCGCAGGTGGCCGTTTCGGCAGCCACCTGGTGATCGCTCTCTTCTCCCCCAAGACGAATGCACGAAACCCAGCTCTGGCAGCTGGGTTTTTTTGTTTGTTCGTTAGCCGGAGAAGTCCATGTACCGCGATCCCGTCCAGTCCCTCGAAGCCCCATCGTTGCCGTCGTCCGCCACGGCCATGCGCCCTCTGCGCGTGGGCATGATTGGCATTGGCACCGTGGGCGCAGGCACCTTCCGCGTGCTGGCGCGCAACCAGGCGCTGATTGCAGGCCGCGCAGGGCGGGGCATCAAGATGGTGGTGG
This sequence comes from Acidovorax sp. GW101-11A03, assembly GCF_059424825.1. Classification (NCBI taxonomy): domain Bacteria; kingdom Pseudomonadati; phylum Pseudomonadota; class Betaproteobacteria; order Burkholderiales; family Comamonadaceae; genus Acidovorax; species Acidovorax sp. GW101-11A03. The sequence goes on from NZ_JBWKZU010000001.1 coordinate 96,840, forward strand.
TCTGCGCCCGCAGCCTGGCACGTGCGATGAGCGTGGTGGGCAAGGATGTGGCCCTGACCAACGACCCGATGCAGGTCGCCACGCACCCCGACGTGGATGTGCTGGTGGAGGCCGCAGGCGGCACCGGCCCCGCACGCGACTGGGTGCTGGCCGCCATCCGTGCGGGCAAGCATGTGGTCACCGCCAACAAGGCGCTGCTGGCCGAGCACGGCAATGAGATCTTTGCCGCCGCGCGCCAGCACGGCGTGGCCGTGGCGTACGAAGGCGCGGTGGCGGTGAGCATCCCCATCGTGAAGGCGCTGCGCGAGGGCCTCACGGCCAACCGCATCGAGTGGGTGGCAGGCATCATCAACGGCACCACCAACTTCATCCTGAGCAAGATGCGCGAAGAAGGCGTGGGCTTTGCCGAAGCATTGGCCCAGGCCCAGGCGCTGGGCTATGCCGAGGCCGACCCGACGTTTGACATCGAGGGCATGGACGCGGCGCACAAGATCTCGCTGCTAGCGGCCAATGCGTTTGGCATGCCGGTGCGTTTTGCCGATGCGCAGGTGGAGGGCATCACCGCGCTGCAGGGCCTGGACGTGGCCTGCGCCGAGCAGCTGGGCTATCGCATCAAGCTGCTGGGCGTGGCGAAGCGGCGCAAGGAAGGTGACACCGAAGGGGTGGAGCTGCGCGTGCAGCCCGCGCTGGTGCCCGCCACGCATTTGCTGGCGCATGTGAACGGGTCCATGAACGCGGTGATGGTCAAGGGCGATGCCTCGGGCGTGACGATGTACTACGGCGCGGGGGCGGGGTCGGAGCAGACCGCGTCGGCCGTGATTGCCGACCTGGTGGATGTGGCACGACTGCAGGGCACAGAGGCCGCGCAGCGGGTGCCGCACCTGGGGTTTCACGCCGACGCGGTCAACGACAACCTGGCCGTGTTGCCGCGCGCCGCCGTGCACACGCGCCACTACCTGCGTGTGCCCGTGCACCAGGCCCAGCAGATCGAGGCCGTGGGCGCCTGGCTGGCGGCGCAGCAGGTGCCGGTGGCGCGTGTGGAGCTGGCCTGCGAAAAAACCGCGCCCAACGGCATGGGCCCGCAGGTGCTGGTGCTGACGGACGCGGTGGCGCAAAGCACCGTGGACCTGGCCGTGCATGCGCTGGCCGCACACCCCGCCGTGGCCGGGCCCGTGGCGGCGCTGCGGGTGGAGATGCTGGAGGGATGAGTGACTGTGGCAGGGAAAGTATGAACAAAAATGGCCGTTTCCGCTCGTCCATCAAGCGCAGACAGCTATCAATTCAATAGCAATCTCTGCCCGCTACGCCATCGGCCGCCCGAGCACCAGCGCCGCCATGTCCTCCGCCGCAGGCGTGCCTTCGGCCATCAGGCCCTGCACCACGCCTGCGCGGTCGGTGTCGGTGCGGTTCTGGCTCACCTTCCAGATGCCCTCCCAGCGCTCCACCGCCAGCTCGATGCCCACGATGGCGCGCAACAGCTTGTCGATGTAGTCGGGCGGCGCGTCGTCGATGCGCCAGGGGTCGGGGCGGTGGGCTTCGTGCCGCCCGCTCAGGGTGTGCAGGATGGCGCGCAGGCGCACCGGGTCGTCCACCGCGCTCAAGGTGCCGTGGGCGTGCACGGCGGCGTAGTTCCAGGTAGGCACCTGCTTGCCGTCGATGGCCTTGGACGGATACCAGCTGGGCGACACATAGGCCTGCGGGCCGTGGAACACCGCCACCGCCGTTTGCGGCAGCAGCGGCCACACACCGTTGGCACGGGCCACATGGCCAACCAGGGTGCCGTGGGGGCCGCGCGTGGGGTCCAGGTACAGCGGGATGTGGTTGACGTGTTGCGCACCTGCGTGCGCGATCACCAGCGTGGCCAGGGGCTGCGCCTGCACCAGCGCGTGCAGGGTGGCCGGTTCGGTGACTTGGAATTGCCGGTTGGGGTTGGCCATGGTCAGGCGCCTTCCACTTCGAGCACGGGCGCACAGTCGATCTGCGTCTTGACCGAGTTGGCCAGAAAACACGACGCGTGCGCGCGGTGGTGCAGGTCGTCCAGCTGGGCAGCGCTGGGCGCGTGGGCCGCGTCAAAGCATGTGACGGGGCGCAACTGCACGTGGGTGACGACCAGCTGGCCCTCTGCGTTCCTGGCCATGGTGCCCACGGCCGCGTCGGTGTAGCGGTTGAGCCGGTAGCCCGCGCGGCTGGCGAAGTCCATGAACCACAGCATGTGGCAGCTCGACAGCGCGGCGACATAGGCTTCTTCGGGGTCCACCGCCGCCGCATCGGAATACGGCAGCGGCACCACATGGGGCGACGACGACGCGGCCACGGTGGCCCCGCCATCGAACTGCCAGCGGTGGGCGCGGTGGTAGCGCTTGTCCAGGAAATCGTCGGTGCCACGGGTCCAGATGATGGTGGCGAGGTGCTCGGCCATGGTGGGAGGTCTTTCTACAATGGTTCTTCAGTTTATGGCGATGCAGCCCCATCAAAGGAACCAATTCATGCCCGTTGCCAGAGCCAATGCCCCCGGCGGCCCCACCGGTCTGCTGCGCCAGCAGGTGTACGAGCAGCTGCGCAGCGCCATCGAGCAGGGCCGCCTGCCTGCGGGCACGCGCCTGCCACCTTCGCGCGAGCAGGCGGCCAGCCGGGGCGTGGCGCGCAACACGGTGCTGTGGGCTGTACAGCGCCTGCAGGCCGAGGGCTATGTGGAGGCGCGTGTGGGCGACGGCACCTATGTCTCGCAGGCCGCAGGGACACCGCCCCCGCAAGGGCTGGTCGCACCGCCGCGCGGGCTGTCGCGGCGCGGGCAGCTCATTGCCGAGACGGCCGCGCGCTGGCGCCCGCCGCATGTGGCGGCGCGCGCGTTCCGCATCGGCGCGCCCGAGGTGGACAGCTTTCCGTTTGCGCTGTGGGACCGCCTGGCGCGCCAGGCCAGCCCCGCCCAGCGCAGCGCGCGCGCGCAGTACCTCGACCCGGCGGGCGACCCCGACCTGCGCCAGGCCATTGCGCTGTGGTTGTGGGCCTCGCGCGGCATCCGCTGCGACGTGGCGCAGGTGGTGGTGTGCTCGGGTTCGCAGCAGGGCATCGACCTGATCGCGCGGCTGCTGCTGGACGCGGGCGACGAGGTGCTGGTGGAAGACCCCGGTTACCCCGGCATCCGCGCCAGCCTGCTGGCCCATGGTGCCCAGGCGCGGCCCGTGGCGCTGGATGCGCAGGGTCTGTGCATCGGCGAAGGTGCCACGTTGTGGCCCGGCGCGCGCATGGCCGTGGTCACGCCCACGCACCAGTTCCCCACGGGCGTGGGCATGGGCCTCGCGCGGCGGCAGGCTTTGCTGCAATGGGCGCGCGCCCACGATGCCTGGGTGGTGGAGGACGACTACGACGGCGAATTCCAGTACGGCAACGCAGCCCAGCGGGTGCCCGCCTTGTGCAGCCTGCCGGGCTCGGAACGGGTGCTGTATGTGGGCACCTTCAGCAAGACCTTGCACCCCGGCCTGCGCCTGGGCTTCGTGGTGGTGCCGCCCGCGCTGGTGGAGGCCTTTGCCATGGCCCGCGCGATCACCGACCGGCATGCACCGGGCGATGCGCAGGCCGTGCTCGCGCGCTTCATTGCTGACGGCCACCTGCTGCGCCACCTGCGGCAGATGCGCGAGCTGTACCAGGTGCGTCAGCAGGTGCTGATCCATGCCCTGGCTGGCGCGAGCGATGGCGCCCTGCAGCTCACCCCCAGCGACCGGGGCATGCACCTGCTGCTGGAAAGTGCGACGGGCAGCGACGACGAGACCCTGAGCCGCAAAGCCCTCACGGCCGGGGTGATGCTGGCGCCGCTGTCGCGTTACGCCATGCAGTCACAGCGGCGCGGGTGGCTGTTTGGCTACGCGGGTTACAGCGAGGCCGAGATCGTGGGCGCCGCGCGTGTAGTGGCGCGGCTGGCGCAACTTTGAAACAAGGCCTTTGAAGCAAAGGCCCTGGTGCCTCAGGACCGCGCAGGCACGCGGGCGGCAACGCCGTTGCCCTCGGTCATCACCGCGGGGCGCGCCTGCGGCTGCGGGCCCTTCCACCACTGCATTGACAGTGCAGGCTGGCGGATGTCCAGGCGCTCGCCCATCACCGGCGCGACCAGGGGCACATGGGCTTTTTCGGCCAGGGCCGTGATGCGGTCGAACGGGTCCGTCCAGGCGTGCAGCGCCAGATCGAAAGTGCCGTTGTGGATGGGCATGAGGTGGCGGCCCTTCACGTCCAGGTGCGCCTGCAGGCTCTCCTCGGGCTGCATGTGCACGTCGGGCCACTGGGCGTCGTAGGCGCCGGTTTCGATCAGGGTCAGGTCGAACGGGCCAAAACGCTCGCCAATGGCCTTGAATCCGTCGAAATAGCCCGTGTCGCCGCTGAAGAAGATGCGCGTGTCATCGGTCTGGATCACCCACGAGGCCCACAGCGTGCGGTTGCCGTCCGACAGGCTGCGGCCCGAGAAATGCTGTGCGGGTGTTGCCACCAGCTTCACCCCGGCGATGGTGGTGCCCTGCCACCAGTCGAACTGCTGCACCTTGGCGGCGGGCACGCCCCAGCCAATCAGGCGGTCGCCCACGCCCAGCGGCGTCACAAAGTGCGCCACCTTGGGGGCGAGCTTCTGGATGGCGTCGTAGTCCAGGTGGTCGTAGTGGTCGTGCGACAGCACCACGCCGGTGATGGGCGGCAGCTCGTCGATGGCGATGGGCGGCGCGTGGAAGCGCTTGGGGCCCATGAAGGTAAACGGCGAGGCGCGCTCGGAGAACACCGGGTCGGTCAGCCAGAACTGGCCCTGCAGCTTGAGCAGCATGGTGGAGTGGCCCAGGCGCCACAGGCTCAGGTCGGGGGCCTTGAGCAGGTCTGCCTGCGTGAGCGGCAGCACCTGGGGCGGCTCTGCAGGCACGGCGTCGGCGGGCTTCTCGGTCATGAAGCGCCACATGATGGCCAGGGTCTTGGCAAAACCTGGCGCCTGGCGCGGCGCGGCGTTGCGGAACTTGCCTTCGGTGTACTGGGGCGACTGCTCGTACGAGCTTGCGGGCAGGGTGGTGCACGAAAGAATGCTGTAGGCCATGGCGATCAGGACAGTGAGGAGGACGAAGGTTCGGAGCATGGAGATGCCCTTGGAAAATTACACTGCACAGTGTAGTTCACTTTTCAAAAAAGTAAACTACTCGGTGTAAAATTTTGTCTATGACCGAGGCCCCCACCGCTCCCCCCACCCGCCTGACCGACCGCAAGCGCGACGCCATCGTGCAGGCCGCCATTGCCGAGTTCCGCGAGCATGGCTTCAGCGGCACCAGCATGGACCGCGTGGCCGCCGCGGCAGATGTGTCCAAGCGCACGGTGTACAACCACTTCCCCAGCAAGGACGAGCTGTTCGAGGCCATCCTGGACCACCTGTGGGACCGCAGCCATTCGCTGGCCGATGTGGCCTACGATGCCGCCCGCCCGCTGCGCGCGCAGCTGCTGGCGGTGCTGGAGCAGAAGATGGAGCTGCTGAACGACGCGAGCTTCATCGACCTCTCGCGCGTGGCCATCGCCGAGATGATGCACACGCCCGAGCGCGCCCAGGCCATGGTGGCGCGCCTGTCCGAAAAGGAAGAGGGCCTGCCGCGCTGGATCCGCGCCGCCCAGCAGGACGGCGCCCTGCGCGCAGGCGTGGACCCGCAGTACGCCGCACACCAGCTGCACGGCATGGTCAAGTCGTTCGCCTTCTGGCCTCAGCTGGCCATGGGGCAAGCCCCCCTTACCACCGCCGAGCAGCAGCAGGTGCTGGGCGATGCAGTGGACATGTTTCTGGGGTTCTACGCCGTGCGGCCCGCCATGGATGCCACCGGCACCACAGCCGCCCCCGCCAAGCGCGCAACCCGACGGCGCTGACTGCACCGCCCGCGCCCCGGGCAGCAGCACGGCACTCGCCGAACCCTCTCGTTTTCTCTTCCAGGGCCCCGAGCCCCACACCCCATGCCCATCGCTCCCTACCTCGATACCCAACCCACGCTGGACACCGGCGTTTTTATCCACGACTCTGCCCAGGTCATCGGCGACGTCACCCTGGGCCGCGACAGCTCGGTCTGGTGCAACGCCGTGCTGCGCGGCGATGTGAACCGCATCACCGTCGGGGTGTGCAGCAACGTGCAGGACCTCACCATGGGCCATGTCTCGCACCGCAACGCCAGCAAGCCCGAGGGCTCGCCGCTGGTCATCGGCGACTACGTCACCATCGGCCATTCGGTGATCCTGCACGGCTGCCGCATCGGCAACGAATGCCTCATCGGCATGGGCTCCATCGTGATGGACGACGCGGTGATCGAAGACCGCGTGATGCTGGGAGCGGGCAGCCTGGTGTCGCCGGGCAAGGTGCTGGAAAGCGGCTACCTCTACATCGGCCGCCCTGCGGTGCGCCAGCGCGCGCTCACCGAGGCCGAGATCGCCTACCTGAAGTATTCGGCCGAACACTATGTGCGCGTCAAGAACAACTACCTGGCCCCACCCGCACCCGGTCTTTGAACCCGGCCCTGCGGCGCGCACCATGGCCCCGGCCATAATTTCCGGCGTATGAGCGAAATTCTTGAGCAACTCTCCGAATCCGTCTCTGTGGCCCGCTCCGTCGAGGAGCTGACGCGGCCGCTGCTGGAAATGCTGGAGGCGGTGACGGGGCTGGAGTCCACCTACCTCACCTCCATCGACGAGGCCCAGGGGGTGCAGCATGTGCTGTACGCCCGCAACACCAGCGCCATGCAGATCCCCGAGGGACTCGTGGTGCCGTGGAACGACACGCTGTGCAAGCGCGCGCTGGAAGAGGGGCGCACCTTCACCGACGATGTGCCCGCCTGCTGGGGCGATTCGGGAGCCGCGCGCGACCTGGGCATCCGCACCTATGTGAGCAAGCCTGTGCGCATGGGCGACGGCGCGCTGTACGGCACGCTGTGCGCGGCCAGCACCCATGCACGCCCGCGCACGCCCGAGGCCGAACGCATCCTCACCCTGTTCGCCTACCTCATCGGCCAGCAGGTGGAGCGCGAACGGCTGATCCAGAAGCTGCTGTCTGCCAACGAGCAGCTGGCCACAGCCGCCGCCACCGACCCGCTCACCGGGCTACCCAACCGCCGCGCACTCATGGAGGCGCTGGAGCGCATGCTGGCGCAGGGGCTGCGGCGCAAGATGGGCGTGCAGATCGCGTTCATCGACCTGGATGGATTCAAGGCGATCAACGACACCCACGGCCACGCGGTGGGCGATCAGTTCCTGGTGGCCATTGCGCAGCGCCTGCGGGGCGTGCTGCGCGCCGAGGACCTGGCCGCACGCCTGGGCGGCGACGAGTTTGTAGTGATCAGCCTGAGCGCCCATGCGGGCGACGCCGCGCAGTCTGCGCAGGATATGCTCAGCCAGCGCATCACCCAGGCCACCCAGGGCCACTTTGTGCTGCAAGGCGTGGCCCTGGACTACGCTGGCGCCAGCGTGGGCGTGACCACCATCGCGCCCGGCCAGTACCACCGGGCAGAGGATGCCCTGCGCACAGCCGACCAGACCATGTACCAGGTCAAACACGCACGCCGCCAGGCCCTGGACGCATTGGCCCAGGCGCGCAGCGGAACCGCCCCCCACGGCTGACCCCGGCAACCGCCGCGCACAAGCGACAGTAGCCGCACCCCCCGCACAGAACCGGGGGCCCGGGATAATCGGGGCATACCACCCCCGAGATTCCATGGCCTCTTCCCCGTGCCGCGTGCTCTCCGTCATCCCGCCGATGACGCAGCTGAACACGCCTTACCCCTCCACCGCCTACCTCACGGGCTTTCTGCGCTCGCGGGGGATCACGGCGTTCCAGGAAGACCTGGCGCTGGCGCTGGTGCTGCGGCTGCTGTCCCCCGAGGGCCTGCAGGATGTGGCGGCGCGCGTACAAGCCTTGCCCGCCAAGCAGCGCAGCCCTGCCGTGCAGTCCTTTGCCGCACAGCAGGACCGCTACCTTGCCACCATCGGCCCGGCCATTGCCTTCCTGCAAGGGCGCGACAGCACCCTGGCCCACCGCATCGCGGGCCGCCACTACCTGCCCGAGGGGCCGCGCTTCGCGTCACTGGACGTGTATGTGGACGACGAGGGCGGCGACCCGCTGGGCTGGGCCTTTGGCGCCCTGGGCCTGCACGACAAGGCCAAGCACCTGGCCACGCTGTACCTGAACGACCTGGCCGACGTGCTGCGCGACGCGGTGGACGAGCGTTTCGAGTTTGTGCGCTATGCCGAATCGCTGGCAGGCAGCCAGCCCACGTTCGACCCGCTGGCGAATGCCTTGGCCGCACCGCCCACGCTGGTGGACGCGCTGCTGGAGCAGCTCACGCACGAGGCCGTCGCGCGCCACCAGCCCACCGTGGTGCTGCTGTCGGTGCCCTTCCCCGGCTCGGTGTACGCCGCGTTCCGCATCGCGCAGGCCATCAAGGCGCGCCACCCGCACATCGCCACCGTGCTGGGCGGCGGCTTTGTGAACACCGAACTGCGCGAGCTGGCCGACCCGCGCGTGTTTGACCACTTCGACTACGTGACGCTGGACGCGGGCGAGCGCCCATTGCTGGCGCTGCTGGAACACCTGCGCGGCGAGCGCGGCCGCCAGCGCTTGGTGCGTACCTTCTTGCGCGGTGACGATGGCGCGGTCCAGTACATCAACATGATGGAGGCCGATGTGGCCTTTGCCGAGGTGGGCACCCCCACCTGGGACGGCCTGCCGCTGGACCGCTACCTGTCGCTGCTGGACATGCTCAACCCCATGCACCGCCTGTGGAGCGATGGGCGCTGGAACAAGCTCACCGTGGCGCACGGCTGCTACTGGAAGAAGTGCAGCTTCTGCGACGTGAGCCTGGACTACATCAGCCGCTACGAGGGCGCGAGTGCCGCTGTGCTGGCAGACCGCATTGAGGAGATCGTGCGCGAGACAGGGCAGACGGGCTTTCACTTTGTGGACGAGGCTGCACCGCCCAAGGCGCTGAAGGCGCTGGCCACCGAGCTGATTGCGCGCAACGCGGGCATCAGCTGGTGGGGCAATGTGCGGTTTGAAAAAACCTTCACGCCCGAACTGGCCGATCTGCTGGCCGACAGCGGCTGCATTGCCATCTCCGGCGGGCTGGAGGTCGCGTCCGACCGGCTGCTCAACCTCATGAAAAAAGGCGTGTCGGTGGATCAGGTGGCGCGCGTGACCCGGGCCTTCACCGACGCGGGCATACTGGTGCATGCGTACCTGATGTACGGCTTTCCCACGCAGACCGTGCAGGACACCGTGGACGCGCTCGAATACGTGCGCCAGCTGTTTGCCAACGGCTGCATCCAGAGCGGCTTCTTTCACCGCTTTGCCTGCACCGTGCATTCACCCGTGGGCAAGAACCCCGAGGAGTACGGCGTGACGCTGGCGCCACTGCCGCCGGGCGACTTTGCCAAGAACGACGTGGCCTTCATCGACCCCACGGGCGTGGACCACGACGCGCTGGGCGGCGCGCTCAAGAAGGCCATCTACAACTACATGCACGGCATCGGCCTGGAGGAAGACGTGCGCAGCTGGTTCCCGTTCAAGGTGCCCAAGACGACGGTACGGCGCGACCGGATTGAGCGGGCGCTGCGCGAACGGGGATAAGCACGGACTCGCATCCCGCTGGCGGTTCCGCCAGCAGATTTCATGCCAAAAATGGCCTCTGCGCCTGATGGACAAGCGCTAGTAGCTATTATTTCAGGAGCATATAGCGCCCGATCTGCCCGGCGCTTTCAGGACGTCTTGGGCGCTTTTTTCTGCTTTTGAGCCACCGCAGAGTCCCTCCACTCCGCGCCACCGGCAGCCCCGCGTTGCAGGCCCCAGGCCCTGCACGGCTGCGGGCGTGCGGAGCCTGCTGTCACCAGAACAACCACCGCTCCAGCGCATGGACCACGATGACCACGATCACGCCGAGCAGGAAGAGGATCGCCTTGCGGCGCGCCCGCTCGCTCACCACCAGCTTGTAGACCGTGTACGCGGCGAGCGTGCCCACAAAAGGCGCTGCGATGGCGGCCCCGGACAGGACGATGGCCACAAGCTTGCCCCAGCCGTCGGTCCCGCCCATGGTCCAGATCGAGTGCAGGAGGATCGCGCTCGGAATCGCCAGGCCCCACCACAGCACCCCGGACGCCACCGCCACGCTGAAGTGGTGCGCGAGCAGGCCATACAGCACCATTGCGCCCACCACCCCGCCCAGGAACATCAGCCGCTTGAGCCAGAGCGGCAGCGACTCGCCAGAGCGGCGCGCTGGCGTGGCTTCACGGGCCTTCTTGGCCGCTGCGGCCGCCTGGGCCTGTTCTTTGTGTAGTTGTTGCTGCTTCTCGGTGGATTCACGGGCACCACGCAGAAAGTTGTCCACCGCCGGGTTGTCCACCTGCACAAGGATGCGGGCGGTGCGCGACAAGGCCTGGTCTTGCTGGGGAATGACGGTCTGCAGCGCCGCCCCCTGGCTGAACCAGTGCCCCATCTGCGCCAGCCAGCTGACGCCGGCAGGTGGCAGTCCGAAACCGCCCTCGACCGCACTGCACAGGTAGTGCTGGGTGCTTTGCGGCGGCACCCACTGGCGCGTGCTGTAGCGGGGCAGCGCGCATTGCATCAGCGGCGCCGCCGGTTGCAGGCCGGGGCGGCCCAGCTGCAGCGCGAATTCCGGCAGGGGCAGGGGTTCGGCCAGCATGTTGCGCACGCCCAGCCACAGGTACAGCCCCCGAAGCCGCCCGTCCTGCGCCCGCCGCACCCACAAGCCCGGCCCTTCCTGCACCAGCTCAGCCCCCAGCGCATCCAGCTCGGGCGGGCGGGGCACCTCGGGGCCATCGCGGTCCCATGCGGCCCGCAGCTGCTGCGCCTGCAGGATGGCGGGCCACACGGCCCGGGCGCGGCGCTCCAGAAACGATGGGTCCACCGCCCGGCCATGGGCGATGGCGGCTTCGATGCTGCTCCCCGCTGGCGCTGGGCCGCCTTCCAGCGCCCGCAGCCAGTCGTCCACCAAGGCCAGCAGCAGATGAATCGCATCCGCCCCCTGGCCCACGGCCTCGGCCGCGCGCACCCAGGCAAACCGTGCCGGGTCGGTAGGGACCAGCTGCTGCGGGAGCAGGCGCTGGCGCTCCTGGGTTTTATCTGCCTGCGCCACCGCTGGCGACGTTTTGGTTTGCGCCCCGGCCCCCGCGCTGGCCGCCAGGCACATCGCCAGCACCGCCCAGCCCAGCCATTGCGCCAAGACTTGCTGCCATGCCATGGTCCCGTGCAGGCCAAGGCCTGCAGCCCGCGCCGTTCTCCCTCGCATCGCATCCCCTTTTTTTGGTGTCGTCGTGCGCGGATTGTGCGACCAAGGGGTTGCTGCGGGGCCAGAATTCGACCGCACCGCACGGTCGGCCGCCACGCCGTCTGGAGCATGCGACACTACTGTATGTCTCAACAGGTGTGGGCCGCGCAGGCCCTTGAATCTTTCGATGCGGTGGTGCAGGCCACCGAGGGGTTTCGCAGCCGCGCAGGCCAGCGGCTGATGGCCGAGCAGGTGGCGCGCACCTTCAGCAGCGCCACGCTGGGCAAGGTGGATGAAGAAGGCGGCGAGGCCGCACCCACGCGGTCCATCGCCGTCATCCAGGCGGGCACAGGCGTGGGCAAGTCGCTGGCGTATTGCGCACCCGCCATTGCGCTGGCGCTGTCGCGCGGCACGCGGGTGTTGATCTCCACCGCCACGGTGGCGCTGCAGGAGCAGCTGGTCAACAAAGACCTGCCCGCACTGGCCGCGCTGATGCCGCAGCCCTTCAAATTTGCGTTGGCCAAGGGGCGCGGGCGCTATGTGTGCAAGCTCAAGCTCGACCGCTTGGCGGGCACGGGCGAGGCCGAGGAAGAGGCCGACGACGACCTGTTTGCCGAGGAAGAAGCCGCCGCCCGCGCCAAACGCCCCCGGCACGAGACCGAGGCGCGCATCCAGTTCTATTCCACGATGGCGCAGACGCTGTCGAAGGGCGCCTGGGATGGCGACCGCGACAGCCTGGACACGCCGCCCGAGCCCGAGGTGTGGAGCCCCGTGGCGGCCGAGGGCGCATCGTGCACCGGCAAACACTGCCCCGCCTTCAGCCAGTGCACTTATTACGACAAACGCAAGGAGCTGGTGGGCGCGCAGGTGATCGTGGCCAACCACGATCTGCTGCTGTCGTCGCTGGGCGCGCGCGTGCTGCCTGAGCTGGACAACTGCCTGCTGGTGCTGGACGAAGCCCACCACCTGCCATCGACCGCTCTGGATCAATTCGCGTGCAGCATGGACCTGTCGCGCATCACCTGGATCGAGCGGCTGGCCAGCCGGGGCCTGCGCATTGGTGCGCTGCTGGAGGTCGAGGAGATTGCCGACATCCCCAAGCACTCGGCCCAGTTGCGGCAGACGCTGCAGGACCTGGCGCGCATCGTGATGGATGTGTATGGCGCCCAGCTCAAGAGCCAGCCCAGCGCCTGGGGCCCGGCGCGCGTGCGCGTGCCACGCGGCGAATTGCCCGAACAGCTCATTGCGCCGCTGGGCCTGCTGGCCGCCAGTGCCGAGGGCTTTCTCGACGCGCTGCGCGCCATCAGCAAAGCCCTGCGCGCCGAGATGCGCGACAAGCCCGACGAGGCCAAGCGCCTGTCTACGCTGTACGCGCAGATCGGCATGCTGGCCCCGCGCCTGGAAGAGCTGCACGCCACCGCGCAGTTGCTGCTGCAGGACGCGCCCGAGGGCGCCGTACCCGCCGCCAAGTGGTTCACGCTGGAAGTGGATGGCGACTTCATCGTGGTCAAGGCGCACGCCAGCCCCATCCTGCCTGGCACCACGCTGCGCAACCACCTGTGGAGCGCGGTGCGCGGCGCGGTGCTGACCTCGGCCACGCTCACCAGCTGCGGGCACTTTGATTTCTTCCTGCGCGAGGCGGGCCTGCATGGCGATGAAGCCACCACCACGCTCGAAGTGCCCAGCCCCTTCAACTACGCCGCGCAGGGCACGCTAATTGCGGCCGAGACCCGCGCCGACCCCAAGAACGCCGCACAGTTCACCACCGAGATGGTTGATGCGCTGCTGCACGACATTGCCCGCGTGGAATACGGGGCGCTGGTGCTGTTCACCTCACGCGAGCAGATGCGACAGGCAGTGGACGCATTGCCCACCGCCATGCGCAGCGTGGTGCTGGTGCAGAACGCACTGCCGCGCACGCAGCTGCTGCGCCGCCACCGCGAGCGGGTGGAAAACGGCGAGCCCTCGGTCATCTTCGGCATGCAGTCGTTTGGCGAGGGGCTGGATCTGCCGGGACGCCTGTGCGAGTCGGTGTTCATCACCAAGCTGCCCTTCGCCCCGCCCGACGACCCCGTGGGCGAGGCCCGTGCCGAATGGCTGCGCGCCGTGGGCCGCGACCCCTTCAGCGAACTGGTGGTGCCCGCCACCGCCATTCGCCTGGCGCAATGGGTGGGCCGCGCCATCCGCACCGAGGAAGACCAGGCCCATGTGTACTGCTACGACAAACGCCTGGTGCGCACCAGCTACGGGCAGCGCCTGCTCAAGGGCTTGCCACCGTTTGCGCTGGAGCAACGCGCGCCGCTGTGAAGCGGTGATACTTTGCCCCCTTCGATTTCATAACCACTACAACAACCCCAGAGAGGACCCCCATGCCCCACACCGTACCTGCCTGCCCCCAATGTGGCCTGGAGAACACCTACCCCGACGGCAGCAACTACGTGTGCCCCGACTGCGCGTTTGAATGGCCGCAAATGGCCGATACTGCGGACACCGACGCCGATGCAGGTGACGGCATCGTCCGGGATGCGAATGGCAACCCTCTGGCCGATGGCGACGCGGTGATCCTGGTGAAAGACCTCAAGGTCAAGGGTTCTTCGTCCACGCTCAAGAAGGGCACCAAGATCAAAGGCATCCGCCTGGTCGATGGCGCCGATGGCCACAACGTGGACTGCAAGACCGACCTGGGCAGCATGCTGCTCAAGTCGGAGTTCTTGAAGAAGGCCTGACCGAGCGACGGAGCCCGCTCAGCGGGGCGACTGCGCGAGATCGCGCACCACCCCCTCCAGGCCCTGCACCACGCGGGCCAGGCGGTCGTAGTCCACCTTGTCGGGCGTGTCCTCGCGCGTGTGGTAGTGCGGGTAGCGGTAGGGGGCGGTGTCGGTCACCATCAGCGCGGGGTAGCCCGCGTCGATGTAGGCCGCATGGTCCGAATAGTCCACGCCGGGGATGAAACGCGGCGCCGCGATCCCCTCGGACGGGAACGCCGCATGCGAGCGGAACGACCGGACCACCCGGCGCGCCAGCCCCAGGTCGGGCGTGGTTGCGACGAAGGCGATGAAATCACCCTGCGTGGGGTAGAACTGGTTCAGCGGCCAGGGGTACTTCTGCGACCCTTCGGCGTTCGAGAAATACCCCATGGTCTCCAGCGACAGCATCGCCACCACCGGCGCACCACGGGCCCGCAAGGCCTGGGCGTGCACCTGGCTGCCCATCTGCGGGGTCTTGAAAAAAGGCGGCTCTTCGTTGGTATAGAGCACAAACATCACATCCGCCTGCGCGGTGGCGCCCAGGTGCTTGAGGCTTTTGGCCAGGGCCAGCACGGCGGCGGTGCCCGTGGCGTTGTCGTTGGCGCCGGGTGTTTCGTGCGCCGAGTCGTAGTGGGCGCCAACCACCACCAGGCGCTGCCCCGGTGCGCTCTGGCTGGGCACCGTGACCTCCAGGTTGCGCACCGCCACGCCCCGCGCCTTGAACTCGTCGCGCCGCACCTGGTAACCATACGAGACCAGCTCTGACTCCAAGTAGGTCGCCACGGCCTCCAGAGCCGCAGGATGCTGGGCGTTGTGCTCCTGCGCTGCAATCACCGTCACATGCTGGCGCAACTGCTGTGCTAGCGCCTGCTGCTCGGAGGTGGCGGGCGGGAGCGCGCCGCGGTGCGAGCTGCCGGGCATGGTGGTGACTGCCAGGATGGCCACCAGCAGCAGGCCCAACACGGTGGCGAGGGCGCCGGTGATGCGCAGCAGGCTTCGCCCCCAGGCGCAGGGCGATCTGTGAAATTCTCATGGCGTTGGTTTCATCGGCGCTGCATGCGCATTACCAATGCATATGCCCCGAGCGCATCCGTCACTTTGATAGAGCACTGCGACGCGGGCGCGCCTTGCGATAGCGCTGGGTGGCCTCGGCCAGTATGGCGTCCTTGGGCACCAGCTGGGCGCCGCCCACCCACAGCTCGGCCGGTGTGCCGCTGGCATCACGCACGCGGCGCACCGTCTGGCCCGGGCTGGCGTAGGCAGAGGCTTTCTGGACCGCACCGGTGTCGCGCCCGGTGATGACCAGCTCGGTGGTGGCAGCGTTGAAGGGCACAAACATGGCGGGCGCCACCTGGCACACCACCTTGCCCATGGGCACCAGGTCGCTCGCGCCCCACAGGCTCCACCAGCGCCCCGCCCAGGCGGCTTCCTTTTTACCCGGCGCACCATGCTGCTGGAACGCAAACAAGATGCTGGCAATGCCTTCCCCCCACTCGGTGGACAGCCCATCCTGCGCGTTGGTGAGCACGGTCACCGTCAGGTCCAGCGCGGGGTAGCGCGCGGTGCGCGACAGAAACCCCTGCAGGCCGCCGGTGTGGCCCATCCATTCGCGCGGGCCTGGCGCGCTGAGCATGGTGCCCAGACCGTAGTGGGACTCGAACAGGTTGCAGGGGTCGCGCCAGCGGCGCTGCGCCATCTCGCGGCGGCTGGCGGGCGAAAGGATGCTGTGCGGGCTGTCCGGCGCCAGCTGCGAAAAGAAGCGGGCCACATCCGACGCGGTGGACACAAACCCGGCAGCGGGGGCCATCGCACCACACACGTTATCGCCCGGCACGATCAGGCGCTGGCCAAACGGAAACTCGCTGCTGTGGCCCTGGGCCAGGGGCGCGCGCCGGGGCAGGTAGGGCATGTCGGGGGCGGTCTCTTCCAGGCCTGCGGCGGCGATCACGTGGCGCTGCATCCAGCGGGCGTAGTCCGTGCCCGTAACCTGCTCCATCATCAGCCCCAGCAGGCCATAGCCGTGGTTGGAATACTTGAGCTGTACCCCTGCCTCCAGTGGCGGCTTGGCGCGCAAGTCGGCCAGCAGCTCGGCGCGGGAGAGGTACGGCCGCCGGTCCAGGAACTGGCCCGCATCGGGCCCGTCACGCGTCACGCCTGCGCTGTGCGACAGCAGCTCGCCAACGCGCGCCCGGGCCAGGTCCTTGTGCAGGCCATCAACATAGCGGCCAATGGGGTCGTCCAACCCAACCTTCCCCTGCTCGCGCAGCAGCATGACACCCGCTGCCGTGAAGCTCTTGGAGTGCGACGCAATGCGCAGGCGGTGCCGGGGCGTGAGGGGTTGGTGGGTGCGCAGGTCGGCCACACCCAGCGCCAGTTCTGCCACCGTTTTGCCACCGCGTGCGATGGCCACGGAACAACCGGGCTGGCGGTAGCGCTCCAGCTGCAGATCCAGCCATTGCGGCAGGTAGTCCAGCGCGGCGTTGATCCAGGCCGAATCGGCGGTGCTTTTCTTCATGGGTTGCTCGGCTCCATGCATCCAGAAACAGGGTGGGCAGTGTAGGCCACACATTGCGAAGGGCACGCGGACACACAAGGCAGGCAGCACTGCGGTCGGGTGCGGCGGCACAATCCTTTCTTTTCACACCCGCCCCCATGCCCCCCATCGCCGTCATCGACTTCGAAACCACCGGCATCTCGCCCGGCCAGGGCGCGCGCGCCACCGAGGTGGCGATCGTGCTGCTGGAGCAAGGCCAGGTGGTAGACCGGTTCCAGAGCCTGATGAAGACCGGGGTGTGGATTCCATCGTTCATCACCCAGCTCACCGGCATCACCAACGCAATGGTCAACGCCGCGCCCGACGCGGCGCAGGTGATGCAGGACGCCGCGCGGTTTGTGGGCAACGCGCCCATGGTGGCGCACAACGCGTCGTTTGACAGCAAGTTCTGGCAGGCCGAGCTGGCGCTGGCGGGGCTGCCTGCACCGCAGCCGTTTGCGTGCACGGTGCTGCTGTCACGGCGGCTGTACCCCGACGCGCCCAGCCACCAACTGGGCACGCTGGTGGACTACCACGGCTTGCCACGCACGGGCCAGGCGCACCGGGCGCTGGCCGATGCGGAGATGGCGGCCGCGCTGCTGGCGCGCATGCAGCACGACCTGCGCACGCGCTGGCGCGTGGCCGAGCCCAGCTACGCGCTGCTGCAAACACTGCAGCGCTGCGCCAAGCCCAAGGTGGGAGCGCTGCTGGCACGGCACGCGGTGGCCTAGCCAAGCCCGTGGGGGGCGCGCCAAACGGCGCACCAATACTATCAATTTGATAGCTATCAGGGCATGATGGACGCGCGGAGAAGGCCTTTTTTATTCAAACTTCTTGCATACTGGGGCCGCGACAGCCCCACACAAGGGGGCTGCGCCCACAACAACCCCGATGAAAGGTTTTGCCATGGGAATTCTGGTTTTGGGACTGGTGCTGTTTCTGGGTGTGCACTCGGTGCGCATCGTGGCCGATGGCTGGCGCACGCAAACGCTGGCGCGCATGGGCGAGATGCCGTGGAAGGGGCTGTATTCGCTGGTGTCGGCCGTGGGCCTGGCGCTCATCGTGTGGGGCTATGGCCTGGCGCGGCAGCAGCCCATGGTGCTGTGGGTGCCGCCCATCGGCATGCGGCACGCCGCTGCGCTGCTGACGCTGATCGCCTTTGTGCTGCTGGCCGCCACCTATGTGCCGCGCAATGCGATCAAGGCCCGGCTGCACCACCCCATGGTGCTGGGGGTGAAGGTGTGGGCACTGGCGCATCTGCTGTCCAACGGCAACCTGGCCGATGTGCTGCTGTTTGGCAGCTTCTTGCTGTGGGCGGTGCTGAGCTTTCGCGCCGCGCGCCAGCGCGACCGTGCCCAGGGCACGGTGTACGCCGCAGGCAGTGCTGCGGGCACGGCCGTTGCCCTGGTGGTGGGCCTGGTGGCCTGGGCGGGCTTTGCGTTCTGGGGCCATGCGTGGTTGATTGGCGTGGCGCCGCTGGGGCGGTGACCGGGCGCCGGAAAAGCCCCCGCCCCAAATGCCGGAGAATCCGCGCTTTGCGTTTTCTCCTTTCTCGCTGAGACCTCTATGACCGAAGCCACCACCCCCAACACCCCCGCCCAGCCGCCCCTGCCCGACCACCTGTCGGTCAACCCCCGCAGCCCGCACCATGTGGCCGCCGTGTTCGAGCACGACATCGGCATCCGCCTGAACGGCAAGGAGCGTTTTGATGTGGAGGAATACTGCATCAGCGAAGGCTGGGTGAAGGTGCCCGCAGGCAAGACGGTGGACCGCAAGGGCCAGCCGCTGCTCATCAAGATCAAGGGCACGGTCGAAGCGTTCTACAAGTGACGGCTGCACGGGCGGCCGCGCCGCTCTCCCCCAGCGCCTGGGTGATCCACTGCGACGGCAGTGCCTGGCCCAACCCGGGGCGCATGGGCCTGGGAGCGGTGCTGACGGGCCCCGACGGGACTGTGCAGCACCAGATCTCCGAAGTCACCACCTTCACCGGCTGCAACAACGAGGCCGAGCTGCGCGCGCTGATGTTGGCGCTGCAGTGGCTCGCGCAGCAGGGCATTGCCACATCAACCCCGGTGCACGTGTTCAGCGACAACAGCGTGCTGGTGGAACAGCTGGGCGGCCCACCCACGGCACCGATTGCGCGGCTGGCAGCGTTGTTTGATGAGGCGCGCCGCGCTTTGCAAGCCTTCCACCACGTTCGCCTGCAGTGGATTCCGCGCCACCGCAACGGCGCCGCCGACACCCTGGCACGCGCTGCGCTGGGGCTGGCGCCCAAGGCGGCCCTACCGCCGGGGCACCGCGAGAAGAAGAACAAGCGGCGCTGAACACGCCCCCCTCAATCCCCCGCCGCACGGGCCAGCAGCAAGGCCTTTTCCTGCGCATTGCGCGTGAGGCCCGCCGCGCGCTCAAACTCGGCCCGCGCTTCCGCCCCCCGGCCCAGCTTGGCCAACAGATCGCCGCGCACGCTGGGCAGCCAGTGGTAATGGCGCAGCGTCGGGTCGCGCACCAGCGCATCCACCAGCACGAGCGCAGCGCCGGGCCCCTCGGCCATGCCCACCGCCACCGCGCGGTTCAGCGCCACCACGGGCGAGGGCGCGACCTGCAGCAGTGCGTCGTACAGCGCCACGATATGGGGCCAGTCGGTGTCCTGCGCCTGCCGGGCGCGTGCATGGCAGGCGGCAATGGCGCCCTGCAGCGCGTACGGCCCCCAGGGCTTGCCGGTACGCGCGAGCTGCTCGGCCTTGTCGAGCGCGGCCAGACCGCGGCGCACCAGCAGGTGGTCCCAGCGCGCGCGGTCCTGGTCCATGAGCAGCACGGGCTGGCCCTGCGCATCAGTGCGTGCGGGCAGGCGCGAGGCCTGGATTTCGAGCAGGGCCACCAGGCCTTGCACCTCGGGCTCGTCGGGCGCGAGGCTGGCCAGCACCCGCGCCAGGCGCTGGGCCTCGCCGCACAGTGCGGGGCGCATCCAGTCGTCGCCCGCTGTGGCGGCATAGCCTTCGTTGAAGATGAGGTAGATCACCTCCAGCACCGAAGCCAGGCGTGGTGCACGCTCGGCCGCACCGGGCACTTCAAACGGCACATGGGCGGCCGTGAGGCTGCGCTTGGCACGCACGATGCGCTGCGCGATGGTGGGCTCGGGCACCAGGAAGGCGCGCGCGATCTCGGCCGTGGTGAGGCCGCCCAGCAGCCGCAGCGTGAGGGCCACACGCGCCTCGGTAGGCAGCACAGGGTGGCAGGCGGTGAACATGAGGCGCAGCAGGTCGTCGCCGATGTCGTCCTGCTCGGCGTGCATCAGGGTGTCCACCACGTCGGGAGCGTACTGGGCTTCGAGCGCTTCGAGGTCGTGGCCCAGGGCTTCGTGCTCGCGCTGGTGCAGGGCCTGCTGGCGCAGGTGGTCGATGGCGCGGCGCTTGGCGGTGGTCATGAGCCAGGCGGCCGGGTTGGCGGGCAGGCCGGTTTGCGGCCAGTGCTCCAGCGCAGCCAGCAGCGCATCCTGCGCCAGCTCTTCGGCCCGGCCCACGTCGCGCGTCATGCGCGCCACGCTGGCGATGATGCGTGCGGCCTCGATACGCCACACGGAGTCGATGCTGCGGTGCAGGGCATCACGGTCGGGCAGGGCGGGCGCGCTCACCGGCCGTCAGCCCAGGGCTTGGCTGGCATCCACCATGTGCACAAATTCCCAGGTGTGGCCATCGAGGTCATCAAAGCTGCGCGAGTACATGAAGCCAAGGTCCTGCGCGGGGCGGGGGGTGGTGCCACCTGCGGCCACGGCCTTGTCCACCAAGGCATCGACCTCTGCACGGCTGCCGCATGAGAAGCACACCAGCACTTCGGAGGTGGTGCGTGCGTCGGCAATCGTTTTGCTGGTGAAGGTCTGGTAGAAGTCTTTCACCAGCAGCATCACGAAGAGGTTCTCGCCCACCACCAGGCAGGCGCCCTGGTCGTTGGTGAACTGGGGGTTGAATTCATAGCCCAGGGCGCGGAAGAAGGCCTGCGAGCGGGCCATGTTCTCGATGGGCAGGTTCACGAAGATCTGTTGGTGCATGAGGGTCTCCTGAAGGAAGGGAAGGTATAGGGAAACGGGGGGGTTTGCAAAGCAGGTCGTTCAGCCCGCAGGCTTTTGCACCACGGCCTGCAGGTTGGCCAGGCCGTCCTCGAAGTCCTGCCCCACCATGCGGTCCATGTTGAAGAACAGGTGGGCGATCTTGGCGAGGTAGGGCACGGGGCCCTGCATGGCCCAGGTGACGCGGGTGGCGCCGACGCCCTCGGGCAACAGCGTGAACTCGACCTGGTTGTGGGCTTCAAAGGGCTTCACAAAGTCGAGCTTCATGCCCACGCGGCGGGGGGCCGTGGCGTCCACGATCTCCATGCTGCCGGTGCCCACCTTGTCGCCCTGCCAGGCGTAGCGTGCGCCGGGGCCGGCGGTGGTGGCGCTGTACTCGCCCTTGATGGCGGGGTCCTTGCGTTCGTAGGGGTTCCAGGTGTTGAACTGGCGCAGGTCGTGGATGAGGCCATAGAGCTGCTCGGGCGGGGCCGCAATCACGCGGCTGCGTTCCACGCGGAAGGTGTCGGGGCGTGTGGCGGCATAGGCCAGCAGCAGGGCCAGGGCGGCGAGCAGCACGAGGGCAACGGTCTTGATCATGGTGGGGTCTCCTGTGTCACAAGGCAGCAGGGCTCAGCCGCGTGCGGCGTCGAGGTCGCGAAAACGCTGCACGGCCTCGCCGGGTGCGAAGTCGTCCAGCTCAAAAACCGGGCGCACCTCGATCTCGGCCTCCAGGCCTTCGCCGCGCGGGTTGGGGAAGCGCCGCGCCCATTCCATGGCCTCTTCGCGGGAGCGCACCTGGATCAGCGTGTAGCCCGCCAGCAGCTCCTTGGTTTCAGTGAACGGGCCATCGACGACCGTGCGCTCGCCCCCCTTGCCGTAGCGCACCCGCCAGCCCTGGGCACTGGCCTTCAGGCCCACGCCGTCCAGCAGAACGCCCGCGCGGGCCAGTTCCTCGTGGTAGGCGCCCATGGCAGCCAGCAGGTCCTCACCGGGCATGACACCGGCTTCGCTCTCGGGGCTGGCCTTGACCAAAATCATGAATCGCATGGCATTTCTCCTGTGGTGGTGAACAAGTGGATGTGTGAGACGGCAGGTTTTTGCCGCTCTCATCCACCACGACGAACGGGGGTCGCCGGATTCGACATGTTTTTCGACAAACAAGGGTTTTCACCTAGAAAATCGGTACACCGAGGGAAAGGCTGCGCCCACGCAAGCCCAAAACCAGCCGCCTGTGCGCATGCCCCTCGCGATTACGTCCTATTACGTGTGTGTGGTGGTGCGTGGCTACGATCCGCGGCGGAGGAAACGGAGCCCATGCACAACACACAACAACACACCCAGAGCCCGGCCGCGCCCCCGCGCATCGCCAACATCCCGCTGTCGCCCGACGGTGCCCGCCATGCCTGTGTGATCGTGCACGGCCCCGGCCGCGCCAGCAGCCCGCCCGAAGGCCTGCAGATGGTGTTTCGCTTCAGCGCCGACGGACAGGGCGGCTGGATTGCGGCCGCCATGGCCGACGACGGCCGCTGGGGCTACATCGATGGCGAGGCCCGCTGGCGCACGCCCCCCACACTGGACAGCGCGCGCAGCCACTCGGACGATGGCATGGCGCGTTTTCTGCAGGACGGGCACTGGGGCTTTGTGAACCGGGCGGGCGAGGTGGTGATCCCGCCCCGGTTTGAAGACACGCGGCCTTTTCACGACGGCCTGTGTGCCGTGAAGGTGGGCCCCAATGCCTGGCGCATCATCGACCGCGAAGGGCGTTTTACCTGCGAGGACAGCTTCCACGACCTGAGCCTGTTCGGCGCCGAGGGCCTGGCCCGTGCTGTGGTCTGGAAGAAGGACAAGAACCAGCGCCGCCAGGGTTTTGTGGACCGCCACGGCCAGTGGGTGATCGAGCCCCGCTTCAAGGCCGTCGAACCCTTTGGCGAGCTGCCCGTCACCCCGGCATCGCTGGACGCGGAGACCTGGGGCCTGATCGACACCCGGGGCGAGTGGGTGCTGGAACCCCGCTACCCCCGCATCGATGCCTTCAACAGCGAAGGCCTGGCCTTTTTTGACGAACCCGACGCCTGGAACAACGGCCATGGCTACCTGGATGCGAAGGGCCACGTGGTGGTCAAGGGCGAACGCCATCTGTCGCACTACATGGCCTGTGGCTTGGCCGCCAACACCTACAACGGCACGGATTTTCTGCGCGCCGATGGCACCACCCTGCCCACACCACCCCTGGCGTTTGGCAGCCACTTCCGCACCGAAGGCCACTTTGCCGTGGCGCGCACCGCAATGCGCCGGGGCGACACGAGCCCGCCCACCTGGGCGCTGCTGCACACCGATGGCCAGCTCATCCCGCTGGGTGACCCGCTGCTGGAGCCGCTGACCAACAGCGACGGATGGCTGGTGGAGGAGCAGCCCGACACTCCGCTGGTGCCCTTTCTCACCCGCGATGGCCAGGTGGCCTGGATCGACAAGGACGGCGCCATGGTCTGGCGCGCCACCTACGACGGCCAGCACGCCACGCTGCAGGATGCCGATGGCACCCTCCTGTGGCGCAGCAGCGCTGGGGACAACTGCCAGCCCCCCCGGCATTTCTTTGAGCCCCCAGTGACGGAACACCTGGAGGGCATCGCCACGCTGGACGGCATCGCCCCCCTGGCCCAGACCCTGCTGGCCGAGGCCGAGACCCGCCTGCACCGGCTGGCGGCGGGCGAGACCCTGGAGCCCGAGACCGCATCGGACGAAGACGATGATGATGACGACGAAGAGGAAGACGAAGACACCGTGCAGGCCCACCGCGCGGTGGTGGTGCGGCGCGTGATGCGCACCTACATCAGCGAAGAGCACAACGGGCCCTACGAGTTCTTGTGCGGCCAGCTCAGCGACACGGTGGAACAGGCGCGCACGGCGATGGTCCGGGCCCTCACGGAGCCATACGGCACGCCCGACCCCGACCCGGAGCATGCCGCGCCCACCCAGTACAGCACCAGCCACA
This sequence comes from Acidovorax sp. GW101-11A03, assembly GCF_059424825.1. Classification (NCBI taxonomy): domain Bacteria; kingdom Pseudomonadati; phylum Pseudomonadota; class Betaproteobacteria; order Burkholderiales; family Comamonadaceae; genus Acidovorax; species Acidovorax sp. GW101-11A03. Next base: position 120,421 of record NZ_JBWKZU010000001.1, read on the forward strand.
CCCTGGCCTGGGCCGTGCCCCTGTCCCAGGCCCTGCCGGGCGACAGCGGCGTGCTGCGCGAAACGCGCGAGCAGTGGCTGAGCCTGTACAAACACGCCGACTCGGGCGATGGCGACGCCTGGTGGGAACTCTGGCTGATGGCCGCCCCCAGCCTGGATGCACTGGAAACCGCCCAGCGCGCCCGCCGCCAGGCCATCGCCCAGCACGCCAACGCAGAAGGCGCCGACGATGCCGCCAAGAACGGCGAGGACAGCGAGGGGGGCGACCCTCCGCAGGCCGAACGCCCGCTGCCCCAGACCCGCGAAGAATGGTTGCAGGCCGTGGCCAGCGACCGCTATGCCATCGCCCAGGTGCCCGCGCCCTGGTGCGACGATGCCATGGTGGATGCGGCACTGGCCAGCGACGTGGAGGCGCTCGCCTGGGTGCCCGCCGCCTTCCAGACCCCCGAGCGGCTGGCGACCCAGATCCGCCGGGGCGCAGAGATCGCCGCCAACATCCCGCCCCAGTGCATGACGACCGAGGGCCTGGCGCTGGCGCGCGCACTGTATGCGGGCCAGCACGAATGGGACTGGCGCGACGAGCGCAACAGCCGCCTGCCCACCGAGTGGGACCACAACAGCCTGTACGACCTGTGGGGCTGCCTGCTGACCCCCGCGCTGGCGCTCCAGGCCGTGCGCGCCGGGGCCCCGCTGCGCGCCCTGGCGCACTGGCTGCGCACCGACGCCGTGGAGCAGGCCGCCCTCAAGGCCGACATCTACAACATCAGCTACATCGACAAAAACCGGATCACGCCGGAGCTGGCCGCGCTGGCAGTGCGGCACGACTATGGCTGCCTGATTGAAGAGATTCCGCCCGCACTCATCACGCCTGCGCTGTGCCTGGCATCGGCCCGCACCAACGGCCTGTCGCTGGCCAAAATCCCCGCGCCGCTGCGCAGCGTGGAGGTCTGTGTGGCTGCGCTGCAGGACCGCTCGGACATGTTCCCGCACGTGCCCGAGCCCCTGCGCCTGGAGGTGACCACGCGGCTGATCGAGGATGACCTGGCCGAGGCCCGCAAAGAGGGCGATGCCCGCGAAGGCAGCCACTGGCATGGCGCCCGCGCCTGGGTGAAGCTCTGGGCCGGGGACTACCAAGGCGCCCTTGCCGACGCGCAGCGGGGCCGCCCCGAGATGCGCTACGAACAGCACGCGCACTATGTGATGGCCAGCGCCCACCGCGCGCTGGGCAACCACCAGGCAGCGGCGCTGGAGGCCTCCACGGTGCTGTCGCTGGACGCGACCTATCGCGCGCAGTGGGACGAAGCCGAAGACACCCGCTGGCTGCAGGCACTGGCCCAGGGCCAGGCCGCAACAGCCGACGATGCCGCGCTGGTGGCGCAACTGCACACGCACCCGCGCACGCTGGCCGACATTCCGCGCGAGCGCATCACCCACGCCATGGTGGACGCAGCCCTGGCGGCCGATGAAGACACGGTGCGGTTTGTGCCGCGCCGCCTGATGACCCCGGCACGCTATGCAGCCGCCCTGCGCCAGAGCGTGAAGGAGTTCGGGCAGATCCCGCCCGCCATGCTGAGCGAAGAGGCCTGCATCGAGCATGTGCGCAGCGGGGGCTGGCGGCTGGAATCGGTGCCGCAGGCCCAGCGCACGCTCACCGTGTGCGCCTGGGCCGTGCGAAGCAACGGAAGCGCCATCGAGCATGTGCCCGAAGCCCTGCGCAGCCAGGTGCCGGGCGCCATCCGGCAGTTGCCGCCCGAGAACGACGACGATTCCAGCAGCACCGCATCTGGCAGCGACTGGCTCACGCGCAAGCTGGTCGATTCGATGATGAGCAGCCACGAGACGGCCTCGGGGCGGCTGCGGCAAAAAGGCCTCTTCACGGCCTTTGCGCTCAAGACCATGCTGGGCGCCAAGTCGGCAGACTTGCCCACGCTGGGTGGACTGGCCGGCTGGTTCGAGGTGCGGCCCTTCCTGGCCATGGTGACCCACCTGGTGCTGGGGCTGGCCGCCCTCGTGGCCCATGCCTTCGTGTCGGTGGCTGCCTGGCGCGCCGAGGGCCCCTGGATCGGGCTGGGCACGGCGCTGCTGATGGGCTTTTCGGAGCTGTACTGGGCCTGGCGCTTCCTGTTTTCCGCACCGCTGAGCCCCTGGCTGGGCGCCGCCTGCGCGGTGGTGCTGCTCTACACCTTTGGCTGGCGCGGGCTGTACCGGCGCGTGGGCCTGGTCTATGCCGCCCGGGCCCGGGAACGGGGAGAGGACTGAGGGCTTTCCTAGGGACATCACCGATCCCGGGCCCTGTGATCTGTACCTCTGGCTGGATACAATTTGTAAAGACCTGATCCACGCTTGACGCGCCTCCCGCACGCCAGCCTCGAACGACAGAGCGCCAGCCAGCCACACACGGAGCCCAGCCCATGGCACGAGGATCGAGCAACCCGCAGCAGCCACCAAGGCCCCTGGTGGCCAGGGCTTTTTGGGCCCCCGGGGTGCTGGCCTGGCTGTGTGCTGCCGCTGCGGCCAATGTGTCTGCACAAACCCAGGTGGCCGTGGCCGACCTGCCGCTGGAGCAGCTCATGCAGATGCAGGTCACCACGGCCAGTCGCTATGCACAGACCGCACTCGAAGCCCCCGCCGCCGTGAGCGTGGTCACGGCCGACGACATCCGGCTGTTTGGCTACCGCACGCTGGCCGAGGTGCTGGGCAGCATGCGCGGGCTGTACATCTCCTACGACCGCGCCTACCACTACCTCGGCATGCGGGGTTTTGCCACCCCGGGCGACTACAACACGCGCGTGCTGCTGCTGGTCAACGGGGTGCGTTTCAACGACAACCTCTACGACCAGGCAGGCATTGGCACCGACTTTCCGCTGGACCTGGACCTGGTGGACCGGGTGGAGTTTGTGCCCGGGCCCGGGTCGGCGGTGTATGGGGCCAACGCCTTTTTTGGGGTGGTCAATGTGATCACGCGCAATGGCCGCCAGATTGCCGGGCCGCAGGTGAGCGCCGAAGCAGGCAGCCATGGCAGTGCCAAGCTGCGGTTGTCGGTGGGCACGGTGGATGCGCTGGGCGCCGACTGGCTGGTCTCGGCCACGCGGGCCACCACGCGCGGCGCCGACCAGTATTCCCCCGCCTTCGACACGCCCGGGAACCCCGGCGGCCTGGCGCAGCGGCTGGACTATGACCGCAGCACCCAGCTGTTCGTGCGCCGGGCGCACGGGGGGCTGGCGCTCACGCTGGCCCATGGCGAGCGCACCAAGGGCGTGCCCACGGCGGCGTTTTCGCAGGTCTTCAACGACCCACGTTCGCGCTTCATCGACCAAACCACGCTGCTGGCGGCCGAATACACCACACAGCTGCAGCCCACGCTGGCCTTCACCGGGCGGCTGCATGCAGGCCGCTACCAGTTCGTGGGCGACTATGTGTACGACTACCCGCCCATCACGCAGAACCGCGATGTGGGCACCGGCCAGTGGTGGGGCACCGAGTGGCAGTGGGTGAGCACGGCGCTGGCGCGCCACAAGCTGTCCTGGGGCCTGGACTACCGGCGCGACACACGCATCGACCAGACCAACATCGACCTTGCGCCGCCCGCCCAGTACCTGGATGCCCGCCGCAAGGGTGACGTGCTGGGCCTGTACTTCCAGGACGAGTTCGCGCTCAGTGCCGACCTCACGCTCCATGCTGGGCTGCGCTGGGGCAAGCAGTCGGGCAGCGCAAGCGCCGTCCACCCCCGCCTGGGGCTGGTGTATTGGTGGAACCCCGCCACCGCCGTCAAGCTGCTGCACGGCACGGCCTACCGCCCCCCCAACGCCTACGAGCGCGACTACCGCGTGGACCTGCCGGGTGGAGTGGTGGAGGGTGCTGGGCTGCGCCCGGAGCGCGTGCGCACCACCGAGCTGGCGCTGGAGCACGCACCCACCGGCGCCAGCCGCTGGCTGCTCACGGCATTCCGCTCTTCGGTGACCGATCTGATCGTGCTGGACGCTGCGGGCCATGTGGACCGGCTCACGGTGGGCAACACCCGCGCCGTGCAGGTGCACGGCCTGGAGGCCGAGGCCGAACAGCGCTGGCAGGGCGGCCAGCGCCTGCGCGTGGCCTACGGCTGGCAGCGGGCGCGCGACCCCTCGCAGGCCGGGCCGCTCACCAACGCCCCCCGGCACCTGCTCAAGCTGCAATGGTCGGACACCCTGCGCTGGGGCGCGGTGCCGGGTGTCGGCACGGGGCGCTATGCCATCGAGGCCATCGGCATCGGCCCGCGCAACACGCTGCGCGGCACGCGCCTGCCAGGGCACGTGCTGGCCAATGCCACCTACACCACCCGCGTGGCCGATGTCGATGTGTCGGTGGGGGTCTACAACCTGTTCAACCGCCAGCATGCCGATCCGGCCTCGTTCGAGATCCGCGACGACACCGTGCGCCAGGACGGGCGGACCTACCGCATCAAGCTCACCTACGCTTTCTGAGCCATGTGCCCCCCCCTGCGCCTACACACAAAGCTGGTGGCCTGGCTGTGGGTGGCGCTGTGCGCGGTGGGTGGAGGCGCCAGCCACGCCAATGAACCCGTGGGCGAGCTGGAGCTGAAGGCCGCCTACATCTTCAACTTCATTCAGTTCATCGAGTGGCCCGACAGCGAGGCGGACTCGCCCCAGGAGATAGGCCTGTGCGTGTCACCCTTCAGCCCGCTCAAGCGCCCCCTGAGTGCGCTGGAGGGCAAACCCGCCAGCAAGGGCCGCACCCTGCGGGTGAAGCTGCTGGAACCCGCCAGCCTGCGCCAGTGCCGGGTGGTGGTGCTGAGCAATGCAGATGTCGAGCCCGCGCTGCGCGCGCTGCGGGCCCTGCCTGCGGCGCACGGCGTGCTCACGGTCTCTGATGAGCTGACCTTCGTCAACCCCGAAATCGTCATCGCACTGGCCCAGCGCGATGGGCGCATCGTGTTTGGCATCAACCCCGATGCGGCCGCGAAAGCGGGGCTCACCATCAGCTCCAGGCTGTTGCGCCTGGCCCGGACGGGCAAATGACCCCCCTGCAGCCCACACCCACCCCCCAGGCACCGGCCCCGCTGCTGCCGCCCATCCTGCTGTCCTCGCGGCTGGTGGCCACGGGCATCCTGTCGGCGGGCCTGGCGCTGCTGACCGTGGTGCTGGCGCTCACGGCCATGGACTACTGGAGCACCCGCAGCTCCATGCTGCAGGACAGCCGCGTGGAAGCCGCCATCGTGGCCGACAACATCTCGGCAGCCGTGATGTTCCGCGACACGGGCACGGCCAATGAGATGCTGGGTGCGCTGCGCTCGTCGTCGATGGTGCTGGCGGCGGGTGTGTATGACAACAACGGCGTGCTGTTTGCCCACTATGTGCGCGAGCGCGACCCGGAGTTTCCGACCACGCTGCGCGCGGCGGACATGCATGGTGCGCTGGAGCGCTCCAGCTGGGAGAGGCTGGAGATCGCCCGCGCCATCCCGGGTGCGGTGGGCACGGCGAACCCCCTGGGCACGCTGTACATCCGCAAGTCGATGCGCGAGCTGCACACCCGGCTGGCCCTGCGTTTTGTCAGCGCACTGCTGGTGGCCGTGTGTGCGATGGGGGTGGCCACGGCCATGGTGCTGCGCAGCCGCGCCGCGGTGCGCGAGGCCGAGCACCGGCTGCACACGCTGGCCCACACCGACGCCGTCACCGGCACTGGCAACCGCCATGCGTTCAACGAACGGCTGGCTGCCGAGCTGGAGCAGGCCCGCAGCCAGGGGCACCGGGTGGCGCTGGTCTACATCGACCTGGACAACTTCAAGACGCTCAACGACACCTTCGGGCATGCGGCGGGCGACGGCCTGCTGCGCCAGGTGGCGCAGCGCCTGCAGTCCGTGGTGCGCAGCGACGACACTATCGCACGCCTGGGGGGCGACGAGTTTGCGCTGATCCTGCGGCTGGACATGGACGACGCCGCGCTGGACAAGTATGCGCAGCGCATCATCGGCGTCTTCCAGGCCGCCTACACCGAGGTGGGACAGCAGATGAATGTCACGGGCAGCGCGGGCATTGCGACTTTTCCCGACGATGCGCCCGACGTCAACGCCCTGGTCAGCAACGCCGACACCGCCATGTACCGCGCCAAGGAGATGGGCAAGAACCGCTGCGTGCGCTTCGAGCCGTCGATGAACCAGGCCGTGGTGCGCCGCCAGGCCATCGAACATGCGCTGCGCGCCGAGCTGGAGCAGCAGGGCGGCGGGCTGGCACTGCATTACCAGCCGCTGTTTTCCGCGCGTGGCCAGGCCCTGGTGGGGGCCGAGGCGCTGCTGCGCTGGACGCACGCCGAGCTGGGCCCCGTGTCGCCACTCGAAGCCGTGTCGGTGGCCGAGGACTGCGGCCTCATCGTGCCGCTGGGCTACTGGGTGCTGCGCACCGCCTGCCGCGACGCCGCGCGCTGGACCGCGCCCGGGCCGCTGCGGGTGGCCGTCAACATCTCGGCGCGCCAGCTGGGCGACCCACAGTTTCTGGAGCGCGTGATGGACATCCTGCGCGAAGAAGGCCTGCCTGCCCACCTGCTCGAAATCGAACTCACCGAAACCGTGCTCATGGAAAACATGGAGGCCGGTGCCCACACGCTGCACCGCCTGAGCCAGCTGGGCATCCACCTGGCCATCGACGATTTCGGCACGGGCTACTCATCGCTGGCCTACCTGCGCCAGTTGCCGATGCGGCGCCTGAAGATCGACCGCAGCTTTGTGCGCGACCTGCCCGAGCAGGAACACAGCCGCACCATCGTCACCGCCATCGTGGCGCTGGCGCATGGCCTGGGGCTGCAGGTGACTGCCGAGGGCGTGGAGACCCCGCAGCAGGCCGACTACCTAGTGCAGCAGGGCTGCGATGTGCTGCAGGGATATGCGCTGGCGCGGCCCATGCCGGTGGCGCAGTTTCTTGCGCTGCAGGCGGGCGCCACGGCCTAGCGTGCGGGGGGCACAGGGTGGTTCAAGCCTCGGCGCCGTGGTAGCAGGGTGCGACCTCGCGCACTTCGACGGTGGCCCATTCGGCGGCCGGGCATGCACGCGCAATGGCCACGGCCTCGTCGCGGGTGGCGCAGTCCAGCAGATAGAAGCCGCCCACCATTTCCTTGGTCTCGGCAAACGGGCCATCCACCAGCCGGGCCTGGCCCTCGCGCACCTGCAGGCGCACGGCCTGGTCGGTGGAAGCCAGCGACTCGGAGGCACGCAACAGGCCCCGCGCCTGCAGCCCTTCGCCAAACCGCTGCATGCGCGCATAGGCCTCCTGCCCCCCCGCCAGCCCCCGCTCGGCGCGTTGGCCGTGGGGTTCCATGATGAGCAGCATGTAGGGCATGGGGTGTCTCCTGAGCAGAAGGAAAAAAGGGGTAGGGCCCGCGTGGGCCGCCATCTGCGGGCGGTTTTAGCTATCATATCAATAGCTTAAAGTGCTTATCCGTCGCGCGGTAGCGGCCATTTTTTATCATATTCTTGCGCGCTGCAGCAGGCCTGTGCTATCTTTGGCGCCCTATGCAACGCAGCATCCTCCTATCCACCCTATCGCTAGGCCTAGTGCCTGGCCGGGGTCTGCCTGCGTTCGCCACCCTCGTTGCCTGACTCGCTCAGCGCAGCACCTGATCTCCCCCTGACCCCGGCCCGCGAACCAGCCTTTGCACACGCAAAGGGCTGCAGGGGATGTCATTCGTTTTGATTTCGTTTGACCCGTGCACCGTGCGTGATTTGCGCACCGCACACACCGTTCGTGGAGCCCCTCATGATTGCCAAACCCGCCACCAAATACCAGCCCATCGCCCCCATTGCGCTCGCCGACCGCCAATGGCCCAGCCGCAGCATCACCCGCGCCCCTGTGTGGCTCTCCACCGATCTGCGCGATGGCAACCAGGCCTTGTTCGAGCCGATGAATGGCGAGCGCAAGATGAAGCTCTTCCACGAGCTGGTGCGCATCGGCTTCAAGGAGATCGAGGTCGGCTTTCCCGCCGCGTCGCAGACCGACTTTGACTTCGTGCGCCGCCTTATTGACGAAAACCTCATCCCCGACGACGTGACCATCATGGTCATGACCCAGTCGCGCGAAGACCTCATCGCGCGCACCGTCGAGGCCGTGCAGGGCGCACCCCGCGCCATCGTGCACCTCTACAACGCCACCGCGCCCGCGTGGCGGCGCATCGTGTTCGGCATGAACGTGACGCAGGTGATGCAGCTGATTGCGCACCACGTGGGCTACCTCAAGCAGCTGACCGACGCGCAGCCCGAAACGCAGTGGACCTTGCAGTACTCGCCCGAGACCTTCAGCGCCACCGAGCTCAGCGTGTCGCTCAAGGCCTGCCAGACAGCGATTGCCGCATGGAACGCCGGCCCCGGCCGCCCCATCATCATCAACCTGCCCACCACGGTGGAGAACGCCACGCCCAACGTGTTTGCCGACCAGATCGAGTGGATGGACCGGCACCTCACACCCCGCGAGCACATCGTGCTGTCGGTGCACCCGCACAACGACCGGGGCACGGGCGTGGCGGCGGCAGAACTCGCGATGATGGCCGGTGCCGACCGCGTGGAAGGCTGCCTCTTCGGCAACGGCGAGCGCTGCGGCAACGTGGACATCGTGACCCTGGCGCTCAACATGTACACGCAGGGCGTGCACCCGGGCCTCGATTTTTCGGACATTACCTCGGTTGCGCGCATTGCGGAGGAATGCACGGCCCTGCCCGTGCACCCGCGCCACCCTTATGCGGGCGACCTGGTGTTCACCGCGTTCTCGGGTTCGCATCAGGATGCGATCAAGAAGGGCTTTGCCGCGCAGGACCCGAATGCCTTGTGGGAAGTGCCGTACTTGCCCATCGACCCGGCGGACCTCGGCCGCACCTACGACAGCGTGATCCGCGTGAACAGCCAGTCGGGCAAGGGCGGCATTGCCTTCTTGCTGGAGCGCGAACACGGCGTGGTGATGCCGCGCCGCATGCAGGTGGAGTTCAGCGCCGTGGTGCAGCGCCAGACCGATGCGAGCGAAGGCGAGATGACGGGCGATGCGCTGTGGAGCCTGTTCCAGGCCACCTACCTGCAGGCCCCCGCGCAGGCCGCCATCACCTGCCATAGCCACAAGCTGGATGAAGACGGGCAGGGCATCGAGCTGGACGTGACCATCGACGGCACACGCCAGACGCTGCGCGGCCAGGGCAACGGCCCGATTGCCGCCACGGTGGATGCGCTCGGCCTGCCGCTGCGGGTAGACCACTACGAGGAACGCGCCACCGGCACTGGCGCCAACGCGCAGGCGCTGGCCATTGTGGAAGCCGCGATGGAGGGTGTGGCGGGTGCCACCTTTGGCGCGGGGGCCAGCCACAACATCGTGACCGCCTCGGTGCTGGCCATTGTGGGCGTGGCCAACCGCTTGATGGCGCGGCGCACCGCATCCCATCCAACGGATTCCGCCATGGCAGCATGAGCGGGACCATGGAGATTCGCCCCGCTTTGGCCCGTGATGCGCCAGCCATCAGCGCCCTGGCATTGTCAGTGGCGCACTTTTTTACGCGCGACCGGGAGGGGCGGGGTGCCGAGGAGTTTTTGCAAACCTTGCGGCCCGAGGCGGTGGCACTGCGGCTGGCGACACCATCGTTCACGAGCTGGGTGGGATGGGGGCCCGGGAATACTCTGGCGGGCGTGGTGGTGGTGCGGGATGGCACCCACCTGTTTCACCTGTGTGTGGCCGAGTCCTTCCAGGGCCGCGGCTGGGCGCGGCAACTGTGGCAGCACGCGCTCTTCCACATCTCCACCGGCGCCGCACCCGACGTGACCGTCAACGCGACGCTCCGTGCCCGGGGCTTTTACGAACGCATGGGGTTTGTGGCGACAGGTCCCGCTGTGGAAACCCGGGGGATTGCCTTCGTTCCGATGCGCCGCCCTGGCGACGCATCAGGCAGCGCGCTCTGGCAAACCACGTAAGGTGCTTCTTCCTGCCAGGGACCAGCCGGTTGTCTCGCGCTGGCAGCGGTGCATGCAAAACCTGTTGTCAAAGACCTTGTGTCGCCTCGGGAAACTGCAGCGTGCCGCGCCAGTCCATTAACCTCGGGCCCATGCGCGTTTTTCACCGCCTGGCTCTTGCCACCTGCACCGCCGCCCTGCTGGTCCTTGCCGGATGTGGCACCTCACGGCCCCCGCCGTCGCCCGTATCCAGCGCGCCCTTGCGCACCACGCCGCCGCTCACGGCCGAGCAGGCGCACGACATCGCCATCCACGCGCTGGGCTTGGTGGGCACGCCGTACCGCTATGGCGGCAACACGCCGGACTCGGGTTTTGACTGCAGCGGCCTCATCGGCTACGTGTACCGCAACCAGGTTGGCGCGCCGCCGCCACGCACGGTGGCCCAGCTCAACACCTGGGGTACCCCCATCGACAGCAGCGAGCTGCGCACGGGCGACCTGGTGGTGTTCGGCACGGGCCGCCAGCCCAGCCATGCGGGCATCTATGTGGGCGAGGGGCGGTTTGTGCACGCACCCTCCACCGGCGGCACGGTGCGGCTGGATCACCTGCAGTCGCGCCACTGGGCGCGGCAGAATGCGGCGTTCCGCAGACCTTGAATTCGGACACCCCCTGAGCGGCTTCGCCGCTTCCCCCCGCTCTCGCATCGCTGCGCGCTGCGGGCAGGGGGACGACGCCCTTGCTGCGGGGCGGCCCTTGCTCGGCGTCTCTGGCCTGGGCCGCGCCAGTCTCTAGCAACGCACCTCAATTCGGCCAGCGACCGGGCTCCGCGACAATCGGGGCCACCATGACCCACGCACACCGCTCCGCCACCCCCATCTCCACCCACGACACGACGCGCATCGATGACACGCGCATCAAGGCCGTGAGGCCGCTGATCACGCCTGCGCTGCTGCAGGAATGGCTGCCCACGCCCGATGCGGCGCAGACCCTGGTCGAATCCAGCCGCGCCGCCATTTCGCGCATCCTGCACGGGCAGGACGACCGGCTCATCGTGGTGGTGGGGCCTTGCTCCATCCACGACCATGGCCAGGCCATGGACTATGCGCGCCAGCTGAAAGCACAGGCCGATGCACTGCAGGACGACCTGCTCATCGTGATGCGCGTGTATTTTGAAAAGCCGCGCACCACCGTGGGCTGGAAGGGTTACATCAACGACCCGCACCTCGATGGCAGCTTTGCCATCAACGAAGGGCTGGAGCTGGCGCGCCAGTTGCTGCTGGACGTGCTGGCGCTGGGGCTGCCGGTGGGCACCGAGTTCCTGGACCTGCTCTCACCGCAGTTCATCAGTGACCTGGTGAGCTGGGGCGCGATTGGCGCGCGCACCACCGAGAGCCAGAGCCACCGGCAGCTGGCCAGCGGCCTGTCGTGCCCCGTGGGGTTCAAGAACGGCACCGACGGCGGCGTGAAGGTAGCGAGCGATGCCATCCTGGCGGCCAGCGCCGCGCACGCGTTCATGGGCATGACCAAGATGGGCCAGGCCGCGATCTTCGAGACGCGTGGCAACAACGACTGCCACGTGATCCTGCGCGGTGGCAAGCAGCCCAACTACAGCGCCGCCGATGTGGATGCGACCTGCGCCGTGCTCAAGGCCGCCGGCCTGCGCGAGCAGGTGATGATCGACGTGAGCCACGCCAACAGCAGCAAGCAGCACCAGCGCCAGATCACCGTGGCCGAAGATGTGGCACAACAGATTGCTGCGGGCGATGCACGCATCACCGGTCTGATGATCGAAAGCCACCTGCAGGAAGGCCGCCAGGACATCGTGGCGGGCCAGCCACTCACGCCCGGCGTGTCGGTGACGGATGCCTGCATCAGCCTGGCGCAGACCGTGCCGGTGCTCGAAAGCCTGGCCGCCGCCGTGCGCGCCCGCCGCGCCCGCCCCTGACCGCAAACGGCAAGCACCGAGGGCGGGCGGGGCCTGCGGGGCATAGGAATGCAGGGGCCCGTTTCATTTGGGGCAAACCCCCATGCAGTGCCCCGGCGGGGGGTGCCTGTGCGGTGTAGCATTGCCCTTTCGACCCTTGGGGCTCCCCCCCTGGATTTTTCACTGCGGTGCTGGCATTGGGCCAGTGCCCACCTGCTGCCCGACTGCCTTGTTGTTCCCGCTGCCCTGCGCCTGCCTACCCACCCCGGTCGCCCTGGCCCGGCGGTGCCAGTGCACGCGCCTGGGCACCGTGGTTGCCTGACCACCATGCCACCAGCGCAAGCCACCGCAGAAGCCGCCAGGCTCCAGGCACTGCAGTCTTACGCCATCCTCGACACCCCGGCCGAAGAAAGTTTTGACCAGCTGGCCAAGCTGGCGGCACAGGTGTGCCGCTGCCCCATGGCGGTGGTCAACTTTGTGGACCATGAGCGCCAGTGGTTCAAGGCCACCGTGGGTGTGCCTTTTCGCGAGACCGACCGCGCGATTGCGTTCTGCGCCCATGCCCTGAGCGGCAGCCGCGAGCCCCGCGTGGTGCCCGACACCACCCTAGACCCCAGCTTTGCCCACAACCCTCTGGTGCTGGAGCAACCCCATGTGCGGTTCTACGCCTGCGTGCCCCTGGTGACGAACGAGGGGTTTGCGCTGGGCACCCTGGCGGTGCTGGACTCCGTGCCACGCAACCTGTCGCCCGAGCAGCTGGAGGGTCTGCGCATCCTGGCCGAGCAGACCATGATGCAGCTGGAGCTGCGGCGCCAGAAGCAATTGCTGGGCGAGCTGGTGCAGCAGCGCGACCAGATGCACGCCGAGCTGGCCGCGCAGGGCGAGGCGTTGCGCGTGACGGGGCAGATTGCGCGGGTCGGTGGCTGGACGGTCGAGCTGCCCGGCATGCAGCTGAGCTGGTCGGACGAAATCGTTGCCACCTATGGCATTGCACAGCGCACGGGCTCGGCCACCCAGCTGCTGCAGCTGTACACCCTGCCGCACCGCGCGACGGTACAGAAGGCGTTTGACGACTGCGTGCTGAAGGGCACGCCGTTTGACATCGAGGCCGAGGTGGTGATGCCCGGCGACCGGCATTTCTGGGTGCGCACGGCGGGCCAGGCGGTGCGGGATGCCAACGGCCACATCGTGCGCGTGCAGGGTGCGTTCCAGGACATCTCGGCACAGCACCAGGCCCACCAGGCGCGGCAGTTCAGCGAAGAGCGCTTTCACCTGGTGTCGCGCGCCACGGCCGATGCCGTGTGGGACTGGAACCTGCACACCGATGCGATGTGGTGGAACGAGGGCATGCAGAACCTGTTTGGCGTGCCGCTGGACCAGCTGCCGCCCGACAGCACCTCGTGGACCTTGCGGCTGCACCCCGACGACAGTGATGCGGTGCTGGACGGGATCCACGCCGCCATCGAAGGCACGGCCAACCACTGGTCGGACGAATACCGCTTTCGCCGCAGCGACGGCAGCTATGCCTGGGTGCTGGACCGGGGTTTCCTGATCCGCGACCTGCAGGGCAAGGCCGTGCGCATGGTGGGCGGCATGACCGACATCAGCGCCCAGAAGCTGGCCGACCTGGACGCCCAGCGCGATGCGCAGAACCATGCCGAGCTGCTGCGGGTGCAGCAGCGCATCTCGTCGCTGGACATGCCCTTGCCCGAGGTGCTGCAGCTGGTGGCCAGCACAGTGCTGCGCCAGACCGGGGCGCGCGGCGCGATGGTGGAGCTGCTGCAGGGCCGCCAGCTGGTGGCGCAGGCCTCGGCGGGCGACCATGTGCGGCCCGTGGGCAATCTGCTGCCGGTGGACCAGAGCCTGCTCTGGCCCGCGCTCAGCCAGGGCCAGACCGTGGTGTGCAACGACACCGAGGCCGAGGGCTGGGACATGGCGTCGATGCCACACCGCCACGGCGTGCGGTCGGTGATGGCCGTGCCGCTGCGCAGCGGCGATGCCATCGTGGGCTCGCTCAAAGTCACCTCGGACAAGACCAATGCGTTTTCGCGCCGCGACGTGGCCCACCTGGAGATCCTCACCGAATCCCTGGGGGCCATGGTGCAGCTGCGCCATGTGGCCGGGCAGCTGCACGCGTCCGAGCTGCAGTACCGCATGCTGTTTGACGAGCACCCGCACCCGATGTGGGTGTACGACAAGGAGACGCAGCAGCTGCAGGCGGTGAACCGGTCGATGGAAACCCACTACGGCTACACCGAGGCCGAGCTGCTGACCATGCAGATGACCGACCTGTGGCCGGCCGAGCGGCGCGATGCCATCCGCGCGTCCATCGACGCCATCCCCATGGACCAGCGCAACAAGCCGGTGATCAGCCGCCATGTCAAAAAAGACGGCTCGTTCATGGACGTGGAGATCACGGCGGGCAGCATCAGCTTCAACGGCCGCCCGGCCCGGCAGGTGCTGGCCACCGACGTGACCGAGCGCCTGCGCACCGAGCGCGAGCTGGCGCGCATGGGCCGCGCGCAGCGCCTCTTGAGCGCCTGCAACGAAACCCTGGTGCGCGCCACCTCCGAAACCGCCCTGCTGCAGGCCGTCTGCCAGATTGCGGTGGACATTGGCGGCTACCGCATGGGCTGGGTGGGGCTGGCGCTGGACGACGAACGCAAGTCCATCCAGCCCGTGGCCCACGCGGGCTACAACGAGAACTACCTGGAGAACCTGCACCTGTCCTGGTCGGCCGACGACCCCTACGGGCGCGGCCCGGCGGGCATGGCCATCCGCTCGGGCCAGCCGGTGATCGTGCAGGACATCCGCACCGAAGGCGACTTTGCCGACTGGACCGAACGCATGCTGGGCCACGGTTTCCATGGCGTGATCTGCCTGCCCCTGCAGCACCGCGACCAGGACCGCGCGTTTGGCCTGCTCTACCTGTACGCGCCCGACATCCTGCAGATCAGCCCCGAGGAAGCCGCGCTGCTGCAGGAGCTGGCCAGCGACCTGGCCTTTGGCATCACCAGCCTGCGCGCGCACAAGGCGCAGCAGCGGCTGCAGGCCTCGGTGCTCAAGGTGGCGGCGGCCGTGTCGGCCAGCACCGGCACCGAGTTTTTTGTGCAGCTGGTGCGCAACATGGCCGACGCCCTCGATGCCCAGGGGGGCTGCGTGGTGCGGCTGCTGCCCGCCACGGCGCGGGACCAGCCCCCCCGCGTGGTGACGCTGGCTGCCGTGCTCGATGGCCAGATGCTGCCGAACGACGAATACACCCTGGCCGGCACCCCCAGCCTGCTGCTGATGTCGCAGCGCACCCATGTAGTGACCGACAAGGCGCAGCAGCTCTACCCCGAGGCGCCCATCCTCGCCAAGGTGGGCGCGCAGGCCTATGCGGGCCAGCAGCTGTGCAATGCCGATGGCGAGGTGGTGGGCATTGTGTTCGTACTGTTCCGCCAGCCGATCGCCGAGACCGGCTTCATCGCCTCCACCCTGCAGATCTTTGCCTCGCGCGCCTCGGCCGAGATCGAACGCCAGCTGGCCGATGCCCGCATCCGCCACCAGGCCTCGCTGCTGGACAAGGCGCAGGACGCCATCGTGGTGCGCGACCTGGAGCACCGCGTGATCTACTGGAACAAAAGCGCCGAGCGCCTGTATGGCTGGTCGCAGCTGCAGGCGCTGGGCCAGTCCATCGAGACCCTGCTCTACGACGACCCCACCCATTTCCGCCACGCCACACAGACGGTGCTGGAGCAGGGCGAGTGGACGGGCGAGCTGATGCAGCGCCACCGCCACGGCGGCACCATCGAGGTCGAGGGCCGCTGGACCCTGGTGCGCGGCGACGACGGCCGCCCACAGTCCATCCTGGCCATCAACACCGACATCAGCCAGCGCAAGGCCAACGAGCGCGAGATCCAGCGCCTGGCGTTCTACGACGCCCTCACCGGCCTGCCCAACCGCATGCTGCTCATGGACCGCATGCACCAGGCCCTGGCCACGGCGCAGCGGCGCCACCAGGGCGGGGCGCTGCTGTTCATCGATCTGGACAACTTCAAGCAGCTCAACGACACCCTGGGCCACGATCAGGGCGACCTGCTGCTGCAGCAGGTGGCGCAGCGCCTGAACACCTGCGTGCGGGCGGTGGACACCGTGGCGCGCCTGGGCGGCGACGAGTTTGTGGTGATGCTCGAAGAACTCAGCCCCAAGCCGCACGAACTGGCCATGCATGCCCGCAGCGTGGGCGAAAAGATCCTGACCATGCTGGCCGTGCCCTATGCGCTGGCGGGTTACCAGTACCGCAGCACACCCAGCATCGGCATTGCGCCGTTTGCGGGCGAGCTGACCAGTGTGGGCGAGCTGCTCAAGCAGGCCGACCTGGCCATGTACCAGGCGAAGACCGCCGGGCGCAACACGCTGCGCTTTTTCGACCCCGATATGCAGGCCGTGGTCACGGCCCGCGCCGCGCTGGAGGCCGACCTGCGCTCGGCCCTGGCGCAGGAAGAATTTTTGCTGCACTTCCAGCCGCAGATGCGCCACACCGGCCAGTGTGTGGGGGTGGAGGCGCTGGTGCGCTGGGCCCATCCGCAGCGCGGCATGGTCTCGCCCGCGCAGTTCATCCCGCTGGCCGAAGAAACCGGGCTCATCCTGCCCCTGGGCCGCTGGGTGCTGCACAACGCCTGCCAGTTGCTGGCCAGCTGGCAGCAGGACCCGGCCCTGGCCCACCTGACCATGGCCGTGAACGTGAGTTCGCGCCAGTTCCGCCACGCCAGTTTTGTGGACGACGTGGCCCGGGTGCTGGCCATCACGGGTGCGCCGTCGGGCCAGCTCAAATTGGAGCTGACCGAAAGTGTGCTGGTGGAGGACATGGAAACCACCATCGCCACCATGGAGGCGCTGCGCAGCTATGGCGTGGGCTTCTCGCTGGACGACTTCGGCACCGGCTATTCCAGCCTGAGCTACCTGAAGCGCATGCCGCTCGACCAGCTCAAGATCGACCAGAGTTTTGTGCGCGACCTGCTCACCGACCCCAACGACGCCGCGATTGTGGACACCATCATCGGCCTGTCGCGCAGCCTGGGCCTGGAAGTGATCGCCGAGGGCGTGGAAAGCACCGAGCAGCGCGAGCTGCTGGCCCGCGCAGGCTGCCAGCTCTACCAGGGCTACCTGTTCAGCCGCCCCCTGTCTGTGGACGTCCTGGACGCCTTCCTGCGCACTCCGGCTGCTTAGGTGGCCTGCCCTCGGGGCAGGCCCCTCACTTTTCCTTTTTTAAAACTGGACAAAACCACAGCCAAGGCTGTGGTTTTTTGCTTTCCGAAGGCGCCGGGGCCATCGCCAGGCCGACGGCCGACCATCCGTGGGCTGCGAAGGCCCTTGGGTTGGGCCCACACAGCACCTCCCCAGCGGCCCGGGAGTTGTTCCCTGTCTTTCTTCTTATATCTTTTATAAATACATAGTCGTAGTAGTAAGGGGTGGCCCTTGCTGTGGACAACTGGTTTTTCTGCAGTCTGGGCGCGCACTTAGCCATCTGCCAACTCTGTGCACCGATCCCTGCTCCCGCTGTCACGGCAACGGGGACAAAAGCCAGCCGTCGCCTTTTTCTGTGGATAACCCGGCGCTTGTGCCAGAACTATCCCCAGTTTTACGCACCGGACGTCAGCGAGGCAAAAATAGCAGTCAAAAACGCCTTCTCCGCGCAATGGATAAGCGCTTATAGCTATTTAATTGATAGCAATCAGGGCTCTCTGTGCAACCAGACACCCTGCATTCCCCTGCGCCAGGCACCCGCCCGTCCTGACCGGCCCCGACCGATCGGATCGCCGTGCGGAATCCCTTCTTCCTTTTTTGCCATCAGCCCACCGGGGTACCGCCGCCTTCCTGTGTGCAGGGATGCCCGAGGGGCCCGGGAGTTGGGGTTCTGGTTATTCTTTGATAGCTCTATATATAGATAGCAGTAGTAATAGAGTCGGCCCTTTTCTGTGGACAAGGGCTTTTTCCTGAATGCTGGCGCGGGCTTGCGTCGCCGCAAAGTCTGTGCGGCGGGCTGCACAAAGCGCGGGGCCCAGGTACAACAACTTTTCGGCAGCGGCTGTTCGTGTGGATAACTGCCCGGTTGTGCCAGAACTCTTCCCAGACTTATCCACAATCCGGGGTGCTGGCCTCGATTTTTTGGGGCTCCCGGGACCTGAGAGGCGTCTGCAGAGCGAAAAAAAAGCCCGGCGTCTGCGGAAAGACGCCGGGCGGGTGGGGATGCAGCGGCTGGCCGCTGATTCGTGTCTTACTGGGCGGGTGCCGGGCCGGGCTTGCCGCCAGGGCCACCGTGGCCCCCATGGTGGCGGCCTTCGCCCCCCTTCATGCCACCCATGCGGTGTCCTCGGTGCGCCTGGGCGTCAAAGGTCTTTTGCTGCTCGGGCGTCAGCGCGGCGTAGAAGGCCTTGGTGGCCTCGCCCCGGCGGTCGGCCTCGGCAGCGTGCTGGGCGCGCAGGGCCCGCATGCGGTCGATGCGTTCGGGGGTGGTGAGCTTGTCCATGTCCTGGCGGTCCAGGCGCGCGGGGCGCTCGCCGGGCTGCATCGCGGTGGTGAAGGTGGTCCAGGCGGGTTCCTGGGCAGCGGTCAGCTTGAGCTGGGCCTTGAGTTCGGCCAGGTGCTTGGCATGGCGCTGGGTATGGTCGCCGTGGCGGCGCTCGTGCCGGGCTTCGGGGGCCTTGGCGGAAGCGGCAGGAGGCGTGGCGGGCGGCTGCTGCGCCAGAACGGGCAGGGCCATGGCCGCCAGCAAGGCGGTGGCAGCAAAGCGGCGTTGGAAGGGGGATGCCATGGTGGGAGTCCTTTCACGGGGGGTTGGCTCGCTGCAACGACCGTTTCAGCGATTGAGGTGCAGTGTCTGCCCCGCATGTAACGCCGCCGTGCGCGTTGGATGAGGCTGTGTAAAGTTGTGACAAGAAGCTCCATCGGTGGGCGGCTTCTTCCCCTGGCCAATCATGGTAAAAATGCCGCCTCCCGCTCTATGGGTAAGTCTTTATAGCTATCAAACTAATAGCTTTTGACAAGCGTCAAGCTGCCGCCCCCGCAGGCGGGCGACTGGCCCGGGGTGGCGACCGCCGACAATGGCGGGTTCCGAGCCCGTTGGCTTGTTTTTTATTCACCAACGCCCCCAACAAAAGGTTTTCCGTGTTCAAGAACATGATCGTGTACCGCATTGCTCCGCAATGGCAGGTGGAATTGACGCAGGTCGAAGAGGCGCTGGCCAAGGCGCCCTTCATGGAATGTGGCGCCACGCAGGAAAAATCCCTGGGCTGGGTGCCGCCGCGCGGCGAACCGCATGGCCCGTTGGCCGAGTCGGTCGGGGGCCAGTGGATCCTGCGCTTCATGGTCGAATCCAAGGTGCTGCCCGGCAGCGTGCTGGCGCGCAAGGTCAAGGAAAAAGCCGAACGCATCGAGCAGGAAACCGGCCGCAAGCCTGGCAAAAAGGAAAGCAAGGAGCTGAAAGACGAGGCCAAGCTGGACCTGCTGCCCATGGCCTTCACCAAGCAGGGCTCGATGTGGGTGTGGATCGACACCGCCTCGCGCCTGCTGGTGCTGGACACCTCCAGCCAGGGCCGCGCCGACGAGGTGGTCACGCTGTTGGTCGAATCCCTGCCCGGCCTGTCGGTGTCGCTCATCAACACCCAGACCAGCCCCCAGGCCGCCATGGCCCACTGGCTCAAGGAGCAGGAGCCGCCCGTGGGCTTCACGGTGGACCGCGAGTGCGAACTCAAAAGCGCGAATGAAGAAAAAGCCGTGGTGCGCTACGCCCGCCACCCGCTGGACATCGAGGAGGTGCAGGCCCACATCGACGCGGGCAAGCTGCCCACCAAACTCGCCCTCACCTGGGACGACCGCGTGAGCTTCATGCTCACCGAAGGCCTGCAGATCAAGAAGGTGTCGTTTCTTGACACCGTGTTCGAAGGCACCAAGGCCGACGACGGCGGTTTTGACACCGACGTGGCGATTGCCACGGGCGAGCTGGTGAAGCTGATCCCCGATCTGATCGAGGCGCTGGGGGGTGAGGCGGAGAGCGGCGTGGCCAGCGCGGCTGAGGCCGTGGCAGCCGCTGCCACTGCTGCCCCAGCCACGGCCGCGCCACGGGCTCCGGCGCCTTCTGCGCCCATCGCACCTGCACGCAAATCAGCGGGCGGCGGCGTGGTGACCGGGCCCCGGGAGGCCCCGGTGGATACGGATCCGGGGGCGGCGCCGTTTTGAGTTGATCACGTCCGCAGCAAGGTATGCCCGGCAGGCGCTCAGGTGCAGGGTTCAGAGGGCATCGCTGCAGGCCATGGCACGCACCAGCGCTGCCAGCTCGTGCACATACCCATCCCTGATCCCCAGCACCTCGCACTGCCGCACCAGCTGCTCCAGATAGTCCCGGTTGCTGCCAACGCGCCCGCAGGCCGTTGCAATGGTCGCTGCGGTGGCCTGCATCGACAGGTCGCCCCGGTAGAGGGGGTGGGTGGTGTTGGCCACCAGAACCAGCGCCTGCACATCACCCTGGGGTGTGGGCAGTGCAAGCAGTTGTGGGCAGTAGGCGCCGGTGATCATCTCGCGGCGCCAGAGCAGGCGGGATTCGGTATCGACCAGTGGCGCGGGAATCCTGAATGCCAGGCCTTCACAGGTCTGGCTGGCGTCCGGCTCCAGCGTCAGCACCAGCCCGGGGCAGTCGGGCGTGCCCCGGCCGATGGTGGTGCCCAGGGCAAAACGGCGTGCGTACCCGGGCAGGTGGGCCCGGCGCACTTCGTCGAAATGAAAACCCGGGTTCCACATCAGCGAACCATAGGCAAACACCCACAGGTCGAGCGATTGCGCGGTGATGGTGGCGAGCACCTCGCGGCGCGAGCGTTCCACCTCGCTGTCGGGCAGGCGCCAGTGGGCAGGCAGGCCCTGGCTGCGGGCCTGGGCGTCCCATTCGGCCAAGGCCTCATCGGTCAGGCGCAGGCCCGAGTCGTGGGCCGGGGTGAGCCGGCCTTGCAGCTCGGGCAGGTGGAGGAAGGCGTTGGGGCGGGGCATGGTGGCGGGCCGCAGCTTACCGGCGGGCCAGGTCGAACACCAGCACGTTGGCGCCGGTGCCATGCCGCAGGGTCAGCTGGTTTTCATCCTCCAGCAGCGCACCGTCGCCTGCGGCCAGTGGCACGCCGTTGACCTGCACGGTGCCCTGTGCCACGTGCACGTACGCCAGGCGCTGGGGGTCGAGGGCCTGTGTGGCCGTTTCGGCATCGCCGTCGAACAGGCCTGCCCAGAGGGTGGCGTCGGCATTCATGCTGAGCGAGCCGTCGATGCCCTTGCGCGAGGCCATGCGCACGAGTCGGCCCCGGCGGTCTGCAGCCGCAAAATGCTTTTGCTCGTAGCTGGGGCGGATGCCGGTGAACAGGGGTTTGAACCAGATCTGCAGGAAGTGGGTTTCTTGGTCCTGCAACGCGTTGAATTCGCTGTGCTGAACGCCCCAGCCTGCGCTTATGCGCTGCACATCGCCGGGGCGCAGGATGCCGGTGGGGGGTGTTGGCGCAGGGGGGGCGCCGTCCGGATGGCTGCGCTGCGGCAGGTTGTCCTGGTGGGCCAATGCGCCGCTGAGCACATAGCTCACGATCTCCATGTCGCGGTGGCCGTGGCTGCCAAAGCCCTGGCCAGGGGCCATGGTGTCGTCGTTGAGTACCAGCAGGTTGCCATGGCCCTGGTGGCGCAGGTCAAAGTAGCTGCCAAACGAGAAGCTGTGGGCGCTGTGCAGCCAGCCGGTGGAGGAGCGGCCCCGGTCTGCGGCTGCGCGGACGGTGATCACAGTGAAGGTGTCCTGCTGTTGGAGAAAGGGTTGTGCACATCGGGCGATGGCATGCACCCACTGTAGAGGGCGGAGCGGCCCGGATAAACGGGCCGCACGCAAACGGAGTGTTCCGTAAACGGGGCTAATAGGGGCCCGTGAGAATGGTGCGCGAGCTGGCGCGTGTCCTGCGTTGGAAATTTTGTGTAGAACGAGTTATCAATTCAGGACACCAGGCGCTACCGCCCCGCGAATGACGGGCTCTGGCGCTGGTGAAACGCCTCCACCCCCGCACGAAAGTCCTCCGTGCCCGCGCACTGCACAAAGGCGTCTTTTTCGGCCGCCAGCTGTTCGGGCAGGGCGCGCTCCATTGATTCGCGCATCAGGCGCTTCATCGCGCCGTAGGCCAGGGTGGGTCCAGAAGCCAGACGCTGGGCCAGGGCCGTGGTGCTGCTCTCCAGCTCGGCGGCGGGCACCACGCGGTTGATGAGGCCCAGGCGCAGCGCGTCGTCAGCGGCGAAGGCCTCGCCCAGCAGCGCAATCTCCAGCGCCTGGCGCAGGCCCACGATGCGCGGCAGCGCCCATGAGGCACCCACATCGCAGCTGGTGCCCAGGTGGATGTAGGCCAGGTTGAAGCGTGTGCCTTCGGCAGCGATCACGTAGTCGGCCATGAGCAGCAAACTCAAACCTGCACCGGCGGCCGCACCGTGCACCTGCGCGATGACGGGGGCGTTCATCTGCGTGAGCAGCAGCAGGGCCTGGTTCAGCGGCGTGAGGATGTCGATGGCGCCCTGCACGGGCGCAGCGCGCAGTGTGGCCAGGTCGCCCCCGGCCATGAAGCCCCGGCCGTTGCCAGCCAGCACCACGGCGCGCACACCCGGGTCGGCGGCGATGGCCTGCACGGCGGCGAGGAAGGCGTTGGCCATGGGCACGTCGATGGCGTTGAGTGCCTCGGGCCGGTTGAAGCGCAGGGTGGCGATGGCGCCGTTGCGCTCCATCAGCAGGGGCTGTGTGGCAGGGTGGGTGGCGGTGTTTTTCATGTCAATTTGGCCCTCTGCGCGCAACAGTAAAGCGTTTTTAGCTCTTGTTTTTATAGTGAATGGCCTGAGTGGGGCTGCCAAAGCGATTCGGATCGCCTCAAGAACTCTCAGTGGTACAGCGCCTCGATCTCGGCCGCATAGGTTTTGTAGATGCTCGCGCGGCGCACCTTCATGGTCGCAGTCACCTCGCCGTCGTCGTGGTCCAGCTCCTTGGTGAGCAGGTGAAACTTGCGGATCTGCGACACCTGCGCGAGGCGCTGGTTGCCCTGGTTGATTTCGGCATCGATGAGGCCGCGCACCTCGGGGTGTTCCACCAGCGAGCGAAAGTGCGTGAACGGTATGCGCCGAGCCTCGGCCCACTTGCCCACGGTCTCGTAGTCGATCATCACCAGTGCGCCGACGAACTTGCGCGCCTCGGCGACGATGATGCATTCCTTGATGAAGGGGCTGCCCTTCATCGTGTTCTCGATTTCGGACGGCGTGAGGTTCTTGCCGCCAGCCGTGATCATGATGTCTTTGAGGCGGTCCACGATCTTGATCTGGCCTTGCTCTTCGCGCACCACGTCGCCTGTGTGCAGCCAGCCGTTCACGATGCTGCTGGCGGTGGCTTCGGGGTTTTTGTAGTAGCCCGCAAACACCATGTTGCCTCTGAGCTGCAGTTCGCCGTTGTCGGCAATGCGGTGCTCCACGCCCAGCGTGGGCACGCCCACGGTGCCCACCGCCACATGATCGAGCCGGTGGCCCGTGACCATGCCGGTGGATTCGGTGAGGCCATACACCTCGATGAGCGGCACGCCCAGCACGCGGAAAAAGCGCACCACATCGGGCGGAATGGGCGCGGCACCGGTGAGTGCCACATGGGCGTTGCGCAGACCGATGAAGTTCTGCAGCGCGCGGAAGATGAGCCAGTAGCTCGCGGCAAAGGTGAGCTTGTCGGTTGCGCTCCAGGCACTGCGGGGTTTCTCGGCCAAAGGCTTGCAGGCGTTGTAGGCCTTGTGGAACAGCGCGCGGCGCAGGCCACCAGTCTCTTGCAGCTTGATGTGGATGGCGGCGTGCAGCTTTTCCCAGATGCGCGGCACGCCCAGGAACATGGTGGGCGCGACCTCGCGCAAGTCCTCCTGCACGGTGCGGATGGACTCGCCAAAGTTCACCTGCGAGCCGATGTACACGGGCACAAAGCTGGTGAGCATCTGCTCGGCCACATGGCACAGCGGCAGGTACGACAGGTGCGTGGTGCCTTGCGACAGCTCCAGCCGGTCCACGATGCCGGGCACCACGCCCCGGATGTTGCGGTACGAAATCATCGCGCCCTTGGGCTTGCCGGTGGAGCCCGAGGTGTAGATCATCAGGCCCACGTCATCGAGCCGCTGGCGCGCCAGGGCGTCGTCGATGATGGCTTGTTGGCCCGACGCTGCGCCCAGCTGCTCGACCTCGTCAAAGGTGGTGATGAACTGCCGCACCTCGGGCGCAAAGCTGCGCAGGCCCTTGGTTTCCATGACCACGATCTTTTTCAGGCGCGGCAGATCGGGCAGTGCGGCCAGCAGCTTGTCGGTCTGCTCCTGGTCTTCGCAAACCATGATCTCGATGTCGGCATGGCCCACCACATAGGCCACCTCGTTGGTGGGGCTGGTGGGGTACACGCCCACCGTCACGGCGCCCACCAGGCCTGCGCCCATCTGGGCCAGCACCCATTCAATGCGGTTCTCGGCGATCACGCCCACATGCCCGCCCGCAGCCAGGCCCAGAGCGCGCAGGCCCAGGCCGAAGTGGCTGGCGCGCTGGTGGTACTGCGCCCAGGTGAAAGGCTTCCAGATACCGAAGTCCTTTTGCCGGATGGCGATGCGCTGTGCGTCGGTGCGCGCGCGCTCGCGCAGCAATTGAGGCAGGGTGAGGTCGGGGAGCGTCATGACAGCCATCTCTTGCGGCGCTTGTAGTGTTTGATGTCCTTGAAGCTTTTCGCCTCGCCACCGCCACCCATGCCGAGGTAGAACTCGCGCACATCCGGGTCGTTGGCCAGGCGCTCGGCCGTGCCGTCGATCACGATCTTGCCGTTCTCCATGATGTAGCCCCGGTGCGCTACGGCCAGCGCTACGGTGGCGTTCTGCTCCACCAGCAGCATGCTGGTGCCCCGCTCGGCGTTGATGCGCGCAATGATGGTGAAGATGTCTTCGACGAGCTTGGGAGACAAGCCCAGCGAGGGTTCGTCGAGCAGGATGAGCTGGGGCTGCGCAATCAGCGCGCGGCCGATGGCCAGCATCTGCTGCTCGCCGCCTGACAGGTACCCAGCCAGGCCCTTGCGCCGCTCATGCAGGCGCGGGAAGTAGCTGTAGACCAGGTCGAAATCCGGCGTCGCATCCTTGCGCCCTGTGAGCGCATAGGTCGCCGCCACCAGGTTCTCTTCGACCGTGAGGTCTTCGAACACGCGGCGGCCTTCCATCACATGGCTCAGGCCGTTGCGCACCAGCTGCTGCGGGGCCACGGCGGCCGTGGGCTGGCCGTTGAAATGGATGCTGCCGCTTTCGACCACACCATCCTCCAGCGCCAGCAGGCCCGAGATGGCCTTGAGCGTGGTGCTTTTGCCTGCCCCGTTGCTGCCCAGCAGCGCCACGATCTGCCCCCGCGGCACGGCCAGCGACAGGCCGCGCAGGGCCTGCACCACCTTGTTGTAGATGACCTCGATGTTGTTGACTTCGAGGACGTTGGCCGGGGTTGGCTGGGTCATGGCAAAGGCGAGGTCAGAGCTTGATCCAGTCAGATGCGGCAACCATCTTCTGGGCCTTCATATCGGCGCGGTACACACGGCCCACGGGGATGGAGTTGCCACTGATGGTGATTGGCACGCCGATCAGCCCGCCGGTGTCGAAGTCCTTGATGGAGTTGAGCGCGGCCTTGAGGTTGGGGCCTGTGAGGGGCTTACCTGCATCCAGCGTGCGCTTGGCTGCCTCGGTGAACAGCATCGCCGCCAGGAAGCCCTGGATGTAGGCCGTGCTCTGGTACTCGGGGCGCACGGCACGGATCTTCTCCAGCATGGGCGCCTTTTCGGTGTCGTAGTAATAGCGGTAGGGCATCACGCCCATGAAGCCGTCGGCGGCCTCGCCCATCTTCATGACGGTGGAGCTGTCCATGGTCCAGAACGTGCCCATCCACTTGCTGGTCATGCCCTGTTGCTTGCCCTGGGTGATGAACTCAGGGATGGGCGCGAGGATGTAGCCGTGAAAGATGGTGTAGTCGGGCGCCGCGCGACGCAGCTTGATGACCTCGGTGGACACGTCCACGCTGCCGGCGGGCGTCATGATCTTGATGGGCACCGACAGGCCCAGCTGCTTGGCCATGGCTTCGCTGGACTCGATGGGGTCGCGGCCGAATTCCGAATCGGAGTACACAAACGCCACCTTGGCGCCGGGCTTTTCTTTGGCGATGTGTTTGAGCAGGATGCCGAACATCTCTGTGTAGTCGGGGCCCACGAGGAACTGGTTGGGGTACTTCTTGGGGTCGTTGAGTTCGGTGGCAAACGATGCGCCCGCCATCAGGATGTTGCCGTTGCGGTCCAGCTCGGGGTTGATGGTTTTGGAGAAGCCGGTGGAGTCGCCGTAGTACAGGTTGACCTTGTTCTGGCTGGTGATCTTCTTGAACGCAGCCACCGACACATCGACCTTGTAGCCCGTGTCTTCGGGCACGTACTTGACCTTGCGGCCCTTGATGCCGCCCGCGTCGTTGAGCATCTTCACGTAGTCGCCCATGCCAGCGTTGATGCCAACCCCCGCAAACGCGAACACGCCGGTGAGCGGGATGGAGCCGCCGATCACGATCTCTTCAGCGCCTTGGGCCAGTACCGACAGCGGGCTGGTGAGGGCAGCGGCGCCAGCGGCTCCGAGCAAGAGTTGGCGGCGCTGGAAGGAAGTGCGTTGTGTGTCCATGGTTGTCTCCTGTGGATTTAGTTGCGGAAAGGCCAGAGATGGAAGAAACGACGGACGCGCCGCCACACTTCGGCCAGGCCATGGGGCTCGAAGACGAGAAAACCGATGATGAGCAGGCCAAAGATGACCGTGCGCACGGGCGAGAGAAACACGGTGAGTTCGCTGCCGCCGGGCAGCATGTCCACCACGAGCTTGAGCAGCTCGGGCACCATGGTCATGAACACGGCGCCCAGGATGCCGCCCAGGATGGAGCCCATGCCGCCGACGATGATGGCCGCGAGGAAGAAGATAGACATGAGCAGCGGAAAGCTCTCGGGCGTGACCACGCGAAAGAAGTACGCCCACAGCCCACCTGCCACGCCCGCGTAGAACGACGACAGCCCAAACGACAGCAGCTTGTAGCGCAGCAGCGGAATGCCCAGCACCTCGGCCGAGATGTCGCGGTCGCGAATCGCGATGAAGGCTCGCCCCACGCGCGTGCGGAACAGGTTGGCCGCACCCAGCAGCATGAGGATGGTGACCGGCACGATGAGCCAGTACAGGCGGAACGAGGTGTCGAGCGCCATGCCAAACAGCTTGGCGGGCGGCACGCTCAGGCCTCCGGTGCCGCCGGTGAACTTCCAGTTGGCAAAGATAAAGTGCGCGATGAACGATGCGGCAATGGTGGCAATCGCCAGGTACAGCCCCTTCACACGCAGCGAGGGAATGCCCACCACGATGCCGCCCAGCATGGCGACCAATCCTCCGGCCAGCAGGTTGAGCACAAAAGGCGTGCCGACCTTGGTTTCGAGGATTGCCACGGTGTACGCGCCCAGGCCCATGAAGGCGGCCTGCCCCAGGCTGACCAGCCCTGTGTAACCCGTGAGGATGTTGAGGCCTGTGGCACTGGCCACATTGATGCTGACCAGGCAGGCCAGGTACAGCCAGTAGTCGCTGGCCATAAAGGGGAACAGCACCAGCAGCGCAGCACCCACGGCCAGCCACACTTTTTGCGTGCGCGAGTCGAACAGCGCCGCGTCGGCGATGTAGGTTTCCTTGAGGGTTCCGATTCGCATGGGGGCGGCCTTAGAGTCTCTCGATTTCGTGGGTGCCGAACAGGCCATACGGGCGCACCAGCAGCACCGCGACCAGCACGATGAACGTGGCCAGCAGCTTGTATTCGCCGCCCAGGTAGGCCCCGGCCAGCGCCTCTATCAGGCCGATGAGGATGCCGCCGACGAGCGCGCCCAGCACGCTGTCGAGCCCGCCCACGATGACGACGACCAGCACCGACAGCCCGAACACGCCCATGCTGGACGAGATGCCGCCAATCGAGCCAACGATGATCCCGGAGATGGCCGCCAGCATGGCGGAGGCCACCCAGGCCAGCGAGAACACACGCGGCACGTTGATGCCCACCGAATATGCGGCGGCCTGGTCGCTGGCCGTGGCGCGCAGCGCCACGCCGCCACGCCAGAAGCGGAACACCACCAGCACCGCTGCAATGAACACGATGGCAATCACGGCGCCCCAGAACACCTTGGGCGCGAGAAAGGCATCGCCCACCATGATGGGCTGCGTGGGCATGAAGTCGGGCAGGCGGCGCTGGTCGGCCGTCCAGATCATCTCGACCAGGCCCACCAGCACCGAGGCCAGGCCCACGGTGACCATGAAGACGGAGATCGGCGGCTCGCCCAGCAGCGGGCGGATCATGGTGCGCTCGATCACCGCGCCCAGCAGGCCCGTGCCCAGCACGGCGGCGGGGATGGCCAGCCACAGCGGCAGCGCAAACATCGATGCAAAGGTGAAGAACAGGTACGCACCCACCATCAGCAGCTCACCAATGGCAATGTTGACCACGTGGGTGGCCTTGTAGACCATGACGAAAGCCAGTGCGGCCAGCGCATAGAGCCCGCCACCGGCGATGCCGGTGAGGCTGATCTCAAACAGGTAGGCCCAGTCGAAGTTGCCGGTCATGCGGTGGTCACTCCCTGCAGCTTGGCACGCAGGTCGCCCACGTCGCCCGCGCCCAGGTAGGCGCGGATGACTTCGGGATTGGCCTGCACAGCGGCGGGCGTACCCTGGGCGATGACCTGGCCGAAGTTGAGCACCACTACGTGGTCCGACAGGTCCATCACCATGCCCATGTCGTGTTCGACCATGAGCACCGTCACGCCCCATTCCTCGCGCACGTCGAGAATGAAGCGCGCCATGTCTTCGGTCTCTTCGCGGTTCATGCCGGCCACGGGCTCGTCCAGCATCAGGATCTGCGGCTGCATGGCGAGGGCGCGTGCCATTTCCACGCGCTTTTGCAAGCCGTAGGGCAGGGCCGAGACGGGGGCGTGGCGGATGTGGTCGATTTCGAGAAAGTCGATGATGCGCTCCTCGATGTCGCGGCGCAGCTCGGCCTCTTCGCGGCGTGCGCGGCCCAGGTAGAACAGCGCGTCGAGCACGTTGGTTTGGAGGTGCGCGTGGCGACCGAGCTTGATGTTGTCGAGCACCGTCATGCCGCGAAATAGCGCGATGTTCTGAAAGCTGCGGCCCAGGCCCAGCTTGGCGCGTTGCGGCGCCGGGATGCGCGTGATGTCCTGCCCCTGAAAGCGGATGGACCCCTGGCTGGGCCGGTAAAAGCCCGAGATGGTGTTGAACAGCGAGGTCTTGCCCGCACCGTTGGGGCCGATGACGGCGGTGATGGAGCCGGGCTGCACGTCAAACCCCACGCCGGTCAGCGCCTTCACGCCGCCAAACGCCAGGGTCACGCCCTGCACCTGCAGCAGGGGCGTGGCAGCAGCGGGGCCGGAAGGGGTTGTCTCCATTGGCTTTCTAATACGGGTTGTCCGCAGCTTCTGAACAGAAATTTCTTGCAGACCCTGCAGAAATTTCCTACTTGTGCGTAAACTGTTTACTCGTGAGTAGATTCTGGAAGCCGCCACCCCGTTCAGCATCCGTACTTTCCCGAGGAATCGCCCCCCATGCCCCAGGCCAAAGCGGCATCGACCCGACGCAGCAGCAAAAGCAGCACGAGCAGCGGCAGCAGCCTCCAGCGCGCGGTCCCCAAGCCCTTATCCGCAGCCCCGGCCCCCGGGCCCGAAGACGCGCCCGACGCCGCTTCGCCCTGGGCTCCTGTCTCGCACCGCGAGCGACAGCGAGAAGCCAAGCGCAACGCCGTGCTGCAGGCGGCGGCCCAGCTGTTCAACGAGCGCGGCTTTCACGCCACCTCGCTCGACGACATCGCTGCGCGCCTGAACGTGACCAAGCCCACGCTGTACTACTACGTGAAGAACAAGGACGAGATCCTGTTGCAGTGCGTGGGCAAGGGGCTGGCGATGATGCTCGAAGGCATCGACGCATCCCGCGCCGCAGGCGGCAAGGCCATCGACCAGCTCATGACCTGCATGCAGGTGTATGCGCGCATCGTCACCATGGACTTCGGCATGTGCCTGATCCGCGTGGGCGACGAGCAGGTGCCCCCCGAAAGCCGCAAAGAGCTGCGCCGCCTCAAATCCGCCATCGACCAGGAGTTCCGCCGCCTGGTGGCCGAAGGCGTGGCCGAGGGCTCGATCCAGCCATGCGATCCCAAGATTACGGCCTTTGTGATTGCGGGTGCGCTGAGCTGGATCGGCCGCTGGTACCAGCCCGGCGGCGAGTACACAGCCGAGCAGGTGGCGCAGCAGTGCATTGCGACTTTGTGTGACGGTGTGCTGCGGCGGCCTGTCCAGGCTGCTGTGCCGGAGGTGGTGCCTGTCCCTGCCGCCCAGCGCAAGGTGGGGGGTGCCAAGGCCAAGATCCCGGCGCGGTCCGGCAAGGCCTGATGCTTCCCAGGGGCTAGTATCTCAAGGTTTTTTGGCCTCTTCCACTCGATGGCTATGCCTTTGTAGCTATTTGTTTGATAGCGTCTTGCGCGGCGCCGTGCTGCGGGGCTCGCTGTGCCCCGCCGCCAGGTCGTCCAGGATGGGGCAGTCCGGCCGGTCGTTGCCTTTGCAGCAGGAGACCAGCGTTTGCAGGCTGCGCTGCATGGCCTGCATCTGGGCGATGCGTTCGCTCAGGTCGTCGATGTGTTGCTGCGCGATGCGCTTGACCTGGCTGCTGGCGCGGCTGCGGTCGTGCCACAGGCCCAGCAGCTCGGCGATTTCTTCCATCGAGAAGCCCAGGTCGCGGCTGCGGCGGATGAAGTGCAGGGCGTGCACATCGGCCTCGGTGTACTGGCGGTAGCCGCTGTCGGTGCGCGCCACGCCGCTGATGAGGCCCAGCGATTCGTAGTGCCGCACCATGCGTGCCGAGATGCCAGCGCGCCGGGCGGCGACGCCAATGGGCACGGGCCAGGTGGTGGCGCGGGGCGTTGCGGCCTTGGTGCGCGGGGCCCGTGCTGTATCTGGGGACTGGGGCGTGGTCATGGTGTGGCCCTCGCTGGGGTGTGTGGTGGCGGGGCGCTCAGGCCGCGACGGTGTAGCCTTCTTCGGCAATGGCGGCGGCCAGGGCTTCGCGGGGGGCGGTGCTGTCCACGTCTACCTTGCCGCTGGCGCGGTCAATGCGCACCTGGGCTTCGGGATCTATCTGCTGCACGGCCTGGGTGACGGCGCGTTCGCAGTGGCCGCAGGTCATGCCTTGAACTTGGAAAGTAGTGGTGGTTGTCATGGGGTGTCCTCGGGTTGGTTTTCAAGAGGGCCGTTAAAGCGACCGAAGTGAATGTTGAAGCTTGACATCGTGGCAGAGTCAAACGCCGTTCAAGACACTCATGATGTGAGGGTTGATCAATATCAATGCTTGACCTTGCCATCACGTCAAGGATCAGCATCCCGGCCATGAACACTCCAACTCTCCATTCCTCAGAGGCAGTCCATTCGCTGGACCTCGGTATCTCCGGCATGACCTGCGCAAGCTGCGTGGGCCGCGTGGAGCGTGCGCTGCGCAAGGTGCAGGGCGTGCAGGAGGCCTCGGTCAATCTGGCGACCGAGTCTGCGCGCATTGCCTTTGTCACGCAGGTGGGCGCTGATGCTGCCGCCATGGAGGCGGTGCTGCGCCGCGCGGTGCGCAACGCGGGCTACGAGCCGCGTGCGGTGGGGCAGGAGGACGCACCCGAGGACTTGTCGCCCTGGGCGGGCTTCATGCCCGTGGGCATTGGCCTGCTGCTGTCGGTGCCGCTGGTGCTGCCGATGATCGGCGACCTGTTTGGCCAGCACTGGATGCTGCCCGCCTGGGTGCAGTTCATGCTGGCCACGCCTGTGCAGTTCATCCTGGGGGCGCGGTTTTACAAGGCGGGGTGGCATGCGGCCAAGGCGTTGAGCGGCAACATGGATTTGCTGGTGGCACTGGGCACCAGCGCGGGCTGGGGCCTGTCGATGTGGCTGTGGCTCACGGCGCCCACGGACCATCCGGGGCATGTGCCGCACCTGTACTTCGAGGCCTCGGCCGTGGTGGTCACGCTGGTGCTGCTGGGCAAGTGGCTGGAGGCGCGCGCCAAGCGCCAGACCACGGCGGCCATCCGTGCGCTGCATGCGCTGCGGCCGGATGTGGTGCATTTGCTCACCAAGCAGGGCGAGGTGGATGTGCCGGTGGCCGAGGTGCTGGTGGGCGACCAGCTGGTGGTGCGGCCGGGTGAGCGCATTCCCGTGGATGGCCGGGTGTATGAGGGCCATACGCAGGTGGATGAATCCATGCTGACCGGCGAGCCGCTGCCCGTGGCGCGTGATGTGGGCGCGGCCCTGACGGGCGGCTCGATCAAC
Source organism: Acidovorax sp. GW101-11A03 (assembly GCF_059424825.1). NCBI lineage: Bacteria > Pseudomonadati > Pseudomonadota > Betaproteobacteria > Burkholderiales > Comamonadaceae > Acidovorax > Acidovorax sp. GW101-11A03. The sequence goes on from NZ_JBWKZU010000001.1 coordinate 152,676, forward strand.
GGCGATGGTCGCATCGTGATGGCGGTGACGGCCGTGGGCGCCGAGACGGTACTGGCCCAGATCATCCGGCTGATGGAAGATGCCCAGGCCGCCAAGGCGCCCATCCAGCGGCTGGTGGACCAGGTGTCGGCCATTTTTGTGCCGGTGGTGCTGGTGGTGGCGCTGGTGACCCTGGCGGGCTGGCTGGCCATGGGCGCAGGGCTGGAGGCGGCGCTGATCCACGCCGTGGCCGTGATGGTGATCGCCTGCCCCTGTGCGCTGGGGCTGGCCACGCCCGCGGCCATCATGGCGGGCACGGGCGTGGCGGCCAAACACGGCATCCTGATCAAGGACGTGCAGGCGCTGGAGCTGGCGCACAAGGTGGACACGGTGGCCTTTGACAAGACCGGCACGCTGACCGTGGGCCAGCCCCGGCTCACGGCGTTTGAGGTGGTGCCTGGCCTGGACGACGCTGCGGTGATGGCGGCTGTGGCGGCGGTGCAAAGTGGCAGCGAGCACCCGCTGGCGCGCGCGGTGGTGGCGGCTGCGGGCGAGCGGCAGATCCACGTGGCCACCGCGCAGGACGTGCGCGCTGTGCCGGGGCGTGGCACCGAGGGCGAGGTGGACGGCCAGAGCTACCTGGTGGGCAGCCTGCGCTGGATGCAGGAGCTGGGGGTGGGCCTGGGCTCGCTGTCTGACCGCGCGGAGGCGTTGCAACGCGAAGGCGCCACGGTGTCCGCCGTGGCCCAGCGTGTGACTGAGGGATTGGCATTGTGCGCGGTCATGGCCTTTGGCGACGAACCCAAGCCGGGCGCGCGTGATGCGTTGGCGGCACTGAAGGCGCGTGGCATCCGCACGGTGATGGTGTCGGGCGACAACCGGGGCGCGGCCGAGGCCATGGCGCGCAGACTGGGCTTGGACCCGGCGGCGGACGAGGTGATGGCCGAGGTGCTGCCGGGGGACAAGGCGGCCAAGGTGGCTGCGTTGCAACAGGGGAGCGACGGCAAGCGCCATCATGTTGCGATGGTGGGCGACGGCGTTAACGATGCCCCGGCATTGGCTGCAGCGGATGTGGGCATGGCCATGGGCAACGGAACCGATGTGGCCATGCATGCAGCGGGCATCACGCTGATGCGTGGCGATCCGATGCTGGTGGCGGCGGCGCTGGATATTTCGCACCGTACGGTGATGAAGATCCGCCAGAACCTGTTCTGGGCCTTTGCATACAACGTGGCGGGCATTCCGCTGGCGGCGCTGGGGTATCTGAACCCGGTGGTGGCAGGGGCGGCCATGGCGCTCAGCTCGGTCAGTGTCATGGCGAATGCCCTCTTACTCAAGCGGTGGCGCATGTGATAAATACGTACAGCACGGTCATCGATGTCTGGCAAACTGCAACGTTTTGTTGCATATCCGTGGCCTCGGGGGAGGTGCGGCGACCGCATTGGCATAGCTATATCAAGGACGACAGATCATGAATCTCTTCTCGCTCATGCGGCAGTTCACCATACGTTTGCGCATGCTGGGCGCCATTGGCGTGGTTCTGGGGCTGCTGGGGCTGCTGGGGGGCGCGGGCATGCTGGGCATGTTCCGCATCCATGACATGAGCCAGAACTTCATGGACAACTCGTTCGCCAAGGTGAGCAACATGGCCGAGCTGCGCGGCGAGATGGGCGCCATCCGCCAGTATGAGAAGGACATGATCATTGGCTACGAGAAGCCCGAAGCCGTGAAGGCCGCCCACACCAAGTGGCTGGCCAGCCACGACAAGGCCAAGAAGATTGCGGGCAAGTTCCTGGAAGGGGGCGAGGATGCCGACAACGTGGTGGTGCGCAACATCATCACCAAACTCGACAGCTACAAGGACTTGTTTGCCCATGTGGCGCGCCAGCTCGAAGCCAGCGGCTACGACACGGCCACCATTGCCAACCGCATGAGCGGCAAGGCCGTGGCCGAGTTCGATCAGGCGGACAAGCTGATGCTGGAGCTGGACACGGTGTTGCGCAACGAGGTCACGCAATCCGTGGCACAGCAGGGTGAGGTGTCCAACCAGACCAAGTGGCTGTTTGTGCTGGCCGTGCTGATCACGGTGGTGGTGGTGGTGCCTACCACGCTGATGAACATGAACTCCATCTGCAAGCCCCTGGAAGAAGCGCGCAAGATGGCGCAGGCGATTGCAGGGGGCGACCTCTCGCAGCACATTGCGGCCGAGGGTAAGGACGAAGTGGCCGACCTGCAGCGCGCACTGCGCGAGATGCAGCAGGGCCTGGGCGCGCTGGTGGCGCAGGTGCGCGATGCCAGCGGCAACATCGCCACGGCCAGCCAGGAGATCGCCACGGGCAACCAGGACCTGTCGCTGCGCACCGAACAGACAGCCAGCAACGCGCAGGAGGCCGTGGCCTCGCTGTCGCAGCTGACCTCCACCGTGCAACAAACCGCATCGTCGTCGCAGATGGCCAACCAGCTGGCAGCATCGGCCTCGCAGATCGCCACACACGGCGGCGGTGTGGTGCAGCAGGCCGTGGCCAGCATGCATGAAATCTCGGCATCGAGCCGCAAGATCGGCGACATCATCGGCCTGATCGACTCCATTGCTTTCCAGACCAACATCCTGGCGCTGAACGCGGCCGTGGAGGCCGCCCGCGCAGGCGAGCAGGGCCGGGGCTTTGCCGTGGTGGCCAGCGAGGTGCGCAGCCTGGCGCAGCGCAGTGCCGCAGCGGCCAGCGACATCAAGGGCCTGATCCAGAGCAGCGTGACGGCGGTGGATGGCGGCGTGCGCCATGTGGAAGAAGCGGGCACGGCCATGAAGGACATCGTGAGCAGCGTGCAGCGCGTGGGCGACATCATTGGGGAGATCACGGCGGCTGCGTCCGAGCAGTCGGCCGGCATCGGCCAGGTGAACAGCTCGGTGGGCGAGATCGACCGCATGACGCAGCAGAACGCCGCGCTGGTGGAAGAGTCTGCCGCCGCCGCCGAGTCGCTGCGTGAGCAGGCCGCGCGCCTGTCGCAGGTGGTGCAGCAGTTCCGCCTGGCCGAGGCCATGGGGCATGGCCAGCACCACGCCTCCCGCAGCGTGGCCGCGCCGTACCAGGAAGAGCCCCAGGCACTGGCGGCGGGCCCTGCCCAGGCCCGGCTGACGCGCTGAGTCTGCCCACCCATCCCCCTGGCGCCCTGTGCGCCCAAGGCCCCGCAGGCTTGGCTTGCGGGGCCTTTGTTTTGGGCGGGTTGCGCCGCGCCGCCATGCACCGGGTTTGTTGACCTGCGTCATGGGTGCGGCCACCCTGCCGTGGCACCCTTGGCTTCCCGTTGTTTATCCTGGAGCGCGCGCCATGCCATCGATCAGCCTGCGAACCATTCGCGAAGAGCATGCGTCGCTGTCGGCCATGCTCCACTCCCTGCGCCTGATGCTGGACCAGGGCCCGGGCGACGAGCCCGCCGCGTTTTTTGATGTGATGCGGGCGATGCTGTTCTACATCGACGAGTTTCCCGAGCGACAGCACCACCCCAAGGAATCGCAGTGGCTGTTCCCCCGGGTGGCCGAGCGCTCGCCCCAGGCCGCCGAAGCCATTGCGCAGCTGGAGCGCGAACACGCGGGCGGCGAGGCGGCCGTGCGTGAACTGCAGCATCTGCTGCTGGGCTGGGAACTGATGGGCGATGCGCGGCGTGAGGTGTTTGCCCAGGCGCTGCAGAAGTACGTCCGCTTCTACCTGGACCACATGCGGCTGGAAGAATCCGTGGTGTTGCCTGCGGCCCAGGAATGCCTGCAGCCGGGCGACTGGGTGGCCATCGACGCGGCCTTTGCCAGCAACACCAACCCGCTGGCCCCCGGCAAGCCGCGCGATGCGGCGTATGACAGGCTGTTTACCCGCATCGTGATGCGGGCTCCCAGTCCGATAGGGTTGGGGTGAGTTGACTGCGCACGCCGCCAATGCAAAACCGTTCACGCTGAGCTTGTCGAAGCGCTGCGCGAGGCTTCGACTGGCTCAGCCCGAACGGTCGGGAAGGGCGGAGCGCGAGGGCACATGGCTGCGCCCCGCGACGCGATCTCAGGCGCTCAGCGCCGGATAGTCCGTATACCCCTCGGCCCCACCACCGTACAGCGTGGCCCGGTTCACCTCGTTGAGCGGTGCGTTGGCGTGCAGGCGCGCCACCAGGTCGGGGTTGGCGATGAAGGGGCGGCCAAAGGCCACGATGTCGGCGCCGTGGGCCAGGGCGGTGTCGGCCAGCTCGCGGGTGTAGGCGTTGTTGACCATCCACGCACCCTGGCCGCCCGCTGCGCGGTAGGCGGCCTTGAGGGCAGCGTAGTCAAACGGGCGGCCTTCCACTTCGCGCGGGCCGCCGGTGGCGCCTTCGATGAGGTGGAGATAAGACAGGCCCAGGGGACCGAGCTGGCGCACCACGTAGTCGAACAGCGGTTGCGGGTCGGCATCGACGATGTCGTTGGCGGGCGTGACGGGCGAGAGGCGGATGCCGGTGCGGCCGCCGCCGATTTCTTCGGTGATGGCGCGGGTCACTTCCAGCAGCAGGCGGGCGCGGTTCTCGATGCTGCCGCCATAGGCGTCGGTGCGCTGGTTGGCGCCGGTCTTGAGGAACTGGTCGATGAGGTAGCCGTTGGCGGCGTGGATCTCGACGCCGTCAAAACCCGCCTCGATGGCGGCGCGGGCTGCGCGGCGGTAGTCGGCCACGATGCCGGGGATCTCGGTCAGCTCCAGCGCGCGGGGCATGGAGGTGGGCGTGAAGGTGGGCACGCCGTCCTTGATGAGCACGGTCTTGGTGTTGGCCTGGATGGCCGAGGGCGCCACGGGTGCAGCGTTGCCGGGCTGCAGGTCGGTGTGCGAGACGCGGCCCACATGCCACAGCTGCACCACGATCTTGCCGCCTGCGGCGTGCACGGAGGATGTCACCTTCTTCCAGCCCGCGATCTGCTCGGGCGCATACAGGCCGGGCACGTCGGCATAGCCCTGGCCCTGGTGGCTGATGGCCGTGGCCTCTGAAATGATCAGGCCCGCACTGGCGCGCTGGGTGTAGTAGGTGGCGACCAGGTCGGTGGGGATGGCGTTGGGCGAACGGTTGCGCGTGAGCGGCGCCATGGCGATGCGGTTGGCCAATTGCAGGTCACCGGCTTGGACGGGGTCAGACAGAAAAGGCATGGGTCGAGGCTTTCGGAAAAAGGGTTGCAGACCAACGATGGAACGGGCGCAAGCGTAATGCTGCAGCGCAAAATCTGCAGCGCACATGCGTCAACAAGGCTTCTGTTTTTGTGATAGCCGCACGGCCAGGTTGGCGTGCCGGGCGCAGGCCCCGGCACGCTCTGCCGGGCTGCGGCAGAATCAAAACGCCATGCCCACACGCCCCGCCTCCGTTGACGTTTCGCCTGTCTCCACCGCGCCCCTTCCCGCCCTGTGGCTGGCCGTGGCGCTGTCCATGGGGGCGGCGATTTCGCTGGGCATTACGCGCTTTTCCTATGCCTTGCTGCTGCCGCCCATGCGCGAGGACCTGGGCTGGTCGTACACCCTGGCCGGGGGCATGAACACGGCCAATGCGCTGGGCTACCTGCTGGGCGCGCTGGCCACGCCGCTGCTGCTGCGGCGGGTGGCGCCGGGCCGGGTGCTGCTGGTGGGGGCGGTGCTGGCCTCGGTGTTCATGGGGCTCAGCGGGTTTTTTACCGCCGCGCCCTGGCTGCTGCTGCAGCGCCTGCTGGCGGGGGTGGCCAGTGCGCTCGTTTTCATCGCCGGGGGGCTGCTGGCCGCGCGGCTGGGCGCGCACGAGCCGGGGCGCAGCGGCCTGCTGCTGGGGCTGTACTACGGGGGCACGGGCTGGGGCATCAGCCTGTCGGCGCTGCTGGTGCCGGGCGTGCTGGCGGCAGCGGGGCCCGTGCCGCACCCCTGGGCATGGGCCTGGTGGGCGCTGGCGCTGGCCTGTGCAGCGGCCACGGCGGTGTTGTGGTGGCCCGCGCAGGCGCTGCAGGTGCTGGCGCCGCCACCGGTCAGCCCCACGGCATTCAACATCACGCCGCCGCCCGCCAGGCTGCGCTGGCGGGCCCTGGCCCCTGCGCTGCTGGGCTACGGGCTGTTTGGCGTGGGCTACATCGGTTACATGACCTTTGTGGTGGCGCTGCTGCGCGAGCAGGGCGCCAGCGGGGGGGCGATCACGGCCTTTTATGCGCTGCTGGGTCTGGCCGTGGTGCTGTCGTCGCGCATCTGGGCCGGGCTGCTGGACCGCAGCCGGGGCGGCGAGGCGCTGGCGCGGCTCAATGCGCTGCTGGGCCTGGCCACGGTGCTGCCTGCCGTCACGGGCGCCTGGCTGGTGGTGCTGGCCTCGGGGCTGCTGTTTGGCGGGGTATTTTTGTCGGTGGTGGCATCCACCACCGCGCTGGTGCGCCACAACCTGCCGCAGGCGTTGTGGGCCAGCGGCATCAGCGCGTTCACCATCGTGTTTGCGGCCGGGCAGATCGTGGGGCCCACGGTGGTGGGCTGGATCGCCGATGGGCCCGGAGGCCTGGCGCGCGGGCTGGTGTTCTCGGCCTGCGCGCTGTGGGTGGGGGCGTTGGTAGCGTGGCGGCAGAAGCCGTTGTAGCGCATCTGAAGTTTTGGCCGCGTGGAGCTACGCGCTCCCAATCGATACTGGCGCGGCCCAGGCCAGGAGCGGCGAGCAAGGGCCGCCCCACAGTGAGGGCGGGGGGAAGACGCGCAGCGCCTCAGGAGGGTGTCCCTATTTCAGCAGCCCTTCGGCCTTCATGGCCGCCTGTACTGCGGGGCGGGCACCCACGCGTTCGCGGTAGGCCGCCAGGTTCGCCAGGCCGGAGATGTCCAGGTTGGTCGGCTTGGCCCAGTTGGTCACGGTGAACAGGTAGCCGTCGGCCACCGTGAACTGGTCGCCCATCAGGTACTGCTTGCCAGCGAGCTGGCCATCCACCCACTGCAGGCGCTGCAGCAGCCGCTCGCGCACCAGGGGCTTGTAGTCGTCGGGCGTGGCGGGGTTGAACAGGGGGCTGAAGCCCTTGTGCAGCTCGGTGCCGATGAAGGTCAGCCACTCTTGCAGGCGGTAGCGCGCCAGGGTGCCGTTGGCGGGGGCCAGCTGCTTGTCGGGCACCTGGTCGGCGATGTACTGCACGATGGCCGGACCTTCGCGCAGGCGCTCGCCGCTGTCCAGCTCCAGCAGGGGCACATAGCCCAGCGGGTTGATGGTGTAGTAGTCGGTGCCGTCCTGCAGCTTGTGGCTCTTGGTGCTGGCCAGCACGGGGGTGTAGGCCAGGCCGGCCTCTTGCAGGGCGATGTGGGGGGAGAGGGAGCAGGCGCCGGGGGAGTAGTACAGCTTCATGGATCGGTCCTTGAAAACAGTCGGGAATCGCTGATCCTATGCGCTGCGCAGCTTTCTTGCTGGCCGCCTACGCTGCACAGGCCGCCGGAGGCGGAAACTGGCACGGCCCAAGTCAGTGCCGCCATGCAAGGGCCGCCCCGCCGCACGGGCGGCGTCCCCCTGGGGGGAGGGCGCCGAAGGCGACACAGGGGGGTTAGGTGTCGTAGCCTGGCATTTCGCGCTGCACCTTGCGCAGCAGCGCAGGCCAGGCAAACGCGCCGCCCAGGCCGCCGGTCTGCACGCGCATGGCCTGGGCCACGCCGCTCACGATCTGGGGATTCACGTTCGTCAGTGCGCCGCCGGCCTGGGCGTCGATCTGGATGCGGCAGGTGTTCTCGAAGGTGTACATCGACAGGAAGGCGTCGGCAATCGTCTTGCCCACCGTCAGCAGCCCGTGGTTGCGCAGCATGAGGAAGTTGGCGTCGCCCAGGTCGGCCTGCAGGCGCGGCTTTTCCTCGTCGCGGAAGGCCACGCCCTCGTACTCGTGGTAGGCCAGCGAGCCCAGCACGAAGGTGCTTTGCTGGCTGATGGGCAACACGCCGCATTGCTGCGCGCTCACGGCCACGCCCGCGCGCGTGTGGGTGTGCAGCACGCAGCCCGCCTCGGGCCGCGCCTCGTGCACGGCGCTGTGGATCACAAAGCCCGCCGGGTTCACGGGGAAGGGCGAGTCGTGCAGCTTGTTGCACGCCATGTCCACCTTGATGAGGCTTGACGCCGTGATCTCGTCGAACATCAGGCCATAGGGGTTGATGAGGAAATGGTGCTCGCCCGGGCCCGATACCGACTCGGGCAGCTTGGCGCTGATGTGGGTGAAGACCAGGTCGCTCCAGCCGTACAGCGCCACGAGCCGGTAGCAGGCGGCCAGGTCGCAGCGCAGCTGCCATTCTTCGGGGCTGACGCTGTCTTGCAGCGAGGGGATGGTGAGCATGGGGTGGTGTCTCCGCTGTAGTGGGTTTCGGGAGGCACCACTGTAGGCCGCCCGCGCGCGTGTGACTGTCAGCCAGGCTACACAGGCGGGGTGTGGCCTTGGATAAGATGTGCTATAAAAAAAATAGCTATCGAGGCAATGCGGTCGAGCGGTAACGGCCTTTTTTGCTTGAAGTTACACCGCCGGTGTCTCCGGAATCGGCGCGCGCATGCCCGCGTTGATCAAGTTCCAGCCGTTGATGACCGCAATGGCGAAACCCAGGTCGGAGATCTCCGCATCGCTGAACACGGCCCGCAGTTGGGCGAACTCTTCATCGCTTGCATCGCTGTGGGGCGTGGCGGTGATGATCTCGGCCCAGCGCAGCGCGGCGCGCTCGCGCTCGCTGAAAAACGGCGCCTCGCGCCAGCCCGCCACCGCGTTCAGGTGGCGCGGCTCCATGCCGTCCTTCACCAGCACATGCCAGTGCATGTCCATGCAGTAGGCGCAGCCGTTGATCTGCGAGACGCGCAAAAACACCAGCTCGGTCAGGCGCAGGCCCAGCGGGCCCTTCTTGATGGTTTCGGACAGGCTCACAAGGCCCATGAAGGCCTTGGACGACAGCTGGTGGTAGGGGAGGCGGGCGGTGTGCTGGGACATGGAAAACTCCTGAAGGGGTGGAAAGAAAACAAACTGCTCTGGAAGAAGCCGCACTGAACGGGTTGCTGCTGCCTTCCATACCCTTCAAGACGGTGCGCGGTGCGTGGTTGTGACAGATTGGCCCGCAAAACCGTCGCTTCTTTGGCCTCAGCGTTGGTCCAGCACCGCCGGCACCCCCACCAGCTTGTCCGGGTTGCGCACCGCATAGATCGCCACGATCCGCTCGCCGTCCGTCACCAACGCCTGGGCCGACTCGATGCGGCCGTTCACATAGCGCAGCAGCCCGGGCTCGCCGTTGATGAGCGCCATGCGGTAGGCCACCTGCGTGCCCAGGCGGCGGAACAGCGCCCAGTACAGGTTGGCAATGCGGAACGGCCCCACCAGCGGCTTGGGGAACGAAGGCACCTTGCCTCCGCCGTCGCCGATGAGCTGCGCGTCCTCACTCAGCAGGGCCTCGATGGCGTTGCGGTCGCCGCTGTGGGCGGCTTGCATGAAGCGCTGCAGCAGCTGGTGGTGCACGTTGCGTGGCACCTCGAAACGCGTGCGCGCCTGCTGGACGCGCTCGCTCGCGCGGTGCACCATCTGGCGGCAGGCGGCCTCGGTCTTGCCCAGCTGGGCGGCGATCTCGGGGTAGTCGTAGTCGAACACCTGGCGCAGCAAAAACGCCGCGCGTTCCTCGGGCCCCAGGCGCTCCAGCACGTACAAGAAGGCCACCGACAGCTCGCCTGCCAGCTCGGCAGCGGCCTCGGGCGTGTGGTGGTGCTGCGCGTCACCGGTGCCGGGGTCGTGCAGTTGCACCAGCGGCTCGGGCAGCCACCAGCCCACATAGGCCTCACGCTCGGCCTTGAGCGCGCGCAGCCGGTCGATGGACAGCCGCGTGACCACCGTCACCAGCCAGGCCTCGGCAGACTGCAGCGCGGTGGGGTCCTGGCGGCTCCAGCGCAGCCAGGCGTCCTGCAGCACATCCTCGGCATCGGCGCGCACGCCCAGCATGCGGTAGGCAATGCCGAACAGGCGCGGCCGCAGGCTGGTGAAGGGGTCGGCGGGGGCAGAAAGCGTCATGGCAGTGGAGCGGGGGGAGGTAGAGTGTGCGCCCAAAGCACCAAATCGGGCGGGGCCTGGGCATAGACGCGCGGGGCCGCCGCTGTGTGACACCAGAGTATCAAGCGCTTCTGTTTTGATAGCTATCAGGGCATGATGGATGCGCCGAAGAGCCCATTTTTCTTCCAATCCAGAGAGGACCACCCATGCCACCCATCCCCACCCCGCTGCGGCGCCACGCCCGCCCTCTGGCGCTGGGCGCCACGCTGCTGGCTTGCGCCGTGGCCGCCATGGCCCAAAACACTGCTGTGCCATCGACCAACCGCGCTGCCCCGCTCGAAAACCGCTGCGGCTGGTTCCACAACCCCACCCCCGGCAATGCCACCCTGACCGACCGCGACGGCGAGTGGGTGATCTCCATCCAAGGCGGCGCCAGCGCCGAAGGCGACTGGCCCGTGTTCACCGACGCGCAATGGAAAAAGACCAACGGCCACTATGGCCACGGCTGCGCCTGCATGAAGGTGGTGGTGGACCGCAGCGAGCAGCGGGTACTGCGCATTGCGTCGGCCACGGCCAAGCCGCTGAAGGCGTGCCGGGAGGATCGGGCGTTGCCGAGGCCGTGAATCGGCGCAGGCACAGGTTTGGTGACGGTCTTGTTTGCTGCTCGAAGCTGGGTCAACATCGGCAGGTTTTCTTTTCTTCCACCCATCCCAGGAGCCACCCATGCCCCACGTCCTGAACTGGTTCGAGATTCCCGTGACCGACTTTGCCCGCGCCAAGGCCTTCTATGAGACGGTGCTGGGCATCAGCATTGCGCCCATGGCCATGGGCCCGACCATGATGGGCATGTTGTCCACCGACCCCGAGGCCGTGGGCGGTGCCATTGTGCAGGGCGAGGGCGGCGTGCCGTCGCAGAACGGGACCATGGTGTACCTGAACGGCGGCGATGACCTGGCCCCCCTGCTGGCGCGTGTGGCGCAGGCCGGTGGCCAGGTGGTGGTGCCCAAGACGGAGATTGGTAGTGACTTCGGGTTCTTTGCCCACTTTGTGGACACCGAGGGCAACAAGGTAGGTCTGCACTCGATGAAGTAGCGGTCACCTGGTCAGGCGGTAAGAGGAGGAAGACCGGCTATGCCACCGGTTCGCCCACACTTCCCGGTTGAGTCAGTCGCTCCAGCCGCGTCAGATACACCAGCGCTTGCTCGTTGCTGGCGCCGCACATTTCAGTGGAAGGCATCAACCCGCCGCACACTGCCGGCCGCTCGGGTTGCCCAAAAATGAGGCAGCGCGCATCCTCCCCCAGCTGGATGCAGCGCACCCCCGCCGGTTTACCCTGGGGCATGCCCGGGATGGGCGAGCTGATGGAAGGGGCGGTGCAGCAGGCGCCGCAGCCGGGGCGGCAGTCCATGGGTGTTTGCTCTTGTTTGTATAGCTATCGAGGCATACGGGGTGCGCGCAAGGGCTTATTTTGACTCTTGTTTTTATGCTCACTGGCCTGTGGCCGCCTCAGCATTCAGCCGGGCCGATGCCCACAGCACCTGGTCCACCACGGCGCGCACGCGGTCGCGGTGGGTTTGCTGGATGAGGGCGCCGCTGTCGTCAAAGGCGCTGCCCGCCGAGCCCAGCGCAAATGCCTTGGGTGCGAGCCAGCATTCGGCATTGATCAGCAGGGGCGCCAGGTGGCTTTGCGAGCGCAGGCCGCCCAGGGCGCCGGGCGAGGCGCTGAGCATGCCCACGACCTTGCCGCGAAAGCTCTTGCCGCCGTCTTGCCAGTCGGGGTTGCCCTTGACCGGGCTGGAGGCCCAGTCGATGGTGTTTTTGAGCAGGGCGGTGTAGCTGCCGTTGTATTCGGGAGAGCAGATCACCCAGGCCGGGTGCTGCCACAGGATTTCCTTGAGGCGGATCACGTCGGCGGGTGTGCCCTGGGCTTCGAGGTCGGCGTTGTACAGCGGGATGTCGAAGTCGGACAGCTCCAGCAGCGTGACGCTGGCACCCGCATCGCGCGCGATGGCGGCGGTGGCATGGGCTAGCTTGCGGTTGAAGGATTGCTGGCGCGTGCTGCCGGCAAAGACGAGGAGGGAGGAGGGGGTGGTGGTGTTGGGCATGGTGCCTGCGATTGAATCACAGGCGGGCGGCAGGAATCCTGCATGCGGGGAGCGCGTTGCGGTTTTTTGGCTCGGTGCTGTGCGGGGGATGACGGCGGCCAGCGTTGACCACGTCAGCCCGGCATGCGGCGACCGGCCAGGCGCCCCACCAGCGTGCCCAGCGCCGCGGCAAAACACCCCAGGCTGAGCCACGCCCGCCACAGGTTGGCGGCATTCCACTGGTCGCGCACGCGGCTCCAGTCGGCGGGCAGGGCCTGGGGGTTCCAGGCTTCGGTGGTGTAGTTCAGGGGCAGGTTGACCTGCTGGGTAAAGAACACAATGCCCAGCAGATAGGCCACGCCGACCAGGGCCAGCAGGCGCCACCACAGCGCGCGGTGTTCACGCCAGGCCGTGCCTATGGCGAGCGCACACCACAAGGGCGGGCCAAAGAACAGACCAAAGAACAGGGCGTGCCGCACGTTGCGGTTGAAGGCGGACTGCACGGTGGCGTAGGTGGCGCCGTCCATCTGCAGCAGGGCCAGGTTGACGTTGGCGCTGTAGGTGCCGAAGAACCCGGCCATGAGGCCGAGCCAGAGCACAGCGAGTGTGTGGGGGATCAGAGCGAGCGGGGCGGGCGTGGGTTGGGCACGTAGGGCAGTTGTCATGGGCGCGGGCATTTGGTGAGATGCCCGCAGTCTGCCGATGAGCCGCCCCCAGCGCCTTATCCTTTGATAAGCCCCATCTCACTGCGCAGGCGCGATAGCGACACATCGGTCACGCCCAGATAGGACGCGAGATGCCTGAGTGCGATGCGTTCGGCCCAGGCCGGGTGTTGCTCCAGCAAGCGGGTGTAGCGCTGGCGGGCGCTGAGCTGAAGGAACTCCTGTTCGCGCTGCATCTTGTGGTCGAGCAGTGCGCCCAGTACCCGGTGCTCCAGGGCGGCCCATGCAGCCCAGTTGGCTGACGGCAGTGGCGTGTGTGGGTCGGCGGGCAAGGGCAGGGCCCACACCACACTGTCTTCCAATGGTTCCACGTGAAACATCACCGGTTGCTGGCGCAGTGAGGGGGTGATGGGCCAGCACAGGGCGCTGTCCAAAAAGAAGTTCTTGTTGGACTCTGCGCCATCGCGGTCCAGGTAGTACAGCCGCAGCGCGCCGCGCTCCACCCACCACAGGTGCCGCCAGTGTTCGCCCGCCCGCAGCAGGGGCTGGCCACGCTCCAGCACGCGCCGCTCGGCGTGTGCCCACCAGGCCTCTATGGCTGGGGGCGGGGCACCAAGCAACTCGGTCAGGAAGAGGGTGAGGGGGCTGGAAACAGACACGGCCTGCGCAAAGTGGGAAAATCGCGGGTTGCCTGCTGGGGCGCCAAGTGCGCCCGCCACCAGCAGGGCCGGTATGCGGCGCCTTTGACAGGGTGCCCGCGTGCACCGGGTGTTTTGATTATCGGGCCCGCCAGGCCCCGGAGTGTCCCCATGTTGTATCCCCAGGAATTTGATGTGATCGTTGTCGGCGGTGGCCATGCAGGCACCGAGGCCGCGCTGGCCGCTGCGCGCATGGGCAGCAAAACGCTGCTGCTGACCCACAACATCGAGACCCTGGGGCAGATGAGCTGCAACCCCAGCATCGGTGGCATCGGCAAGGGCCACCTGGTCAAAGAAGTGGATGCGCTCGGCGGCGCCATGGCGCTGGCCACGGACGAGGGCGGCATCCAGTTCCGCATCCTCAACAGCTCCAAAGGCCCTGCGGTGCGTGCTACGCGGGCGCAGGCCGACCGCATTCTGTACAAGGCCGCTATCCGCCGCATGCTGGAGAACCAGCCCAACCTCTGGCTGTTCCAGCAGGCGGTGGACGACCTGATGGTGGAGGGCGACCGCGTGGTGGGTGCCGTGACGCAGGTGGGCATCCGTTTCCGCAGCCGCACCGTGGTGCTGACGGCGGGCACCTTTCTGGACGGCAAGATCCATGTGGGCCTGAACAACTACGCGGCGGGCCGGGCAGGGGACCCACCGGCGGTGTCGCTGTCGGCGCGCCTCAAGGAGCTGAAGCTGCCCCAAGGGCGCCTGAAGACCGGCACGCCACCGCGCATTGATGGACGCAGCATCGACTTCTCAAGGTGCACCGAACAACCCGGGGACGGCATGCCCGGCGGCGTGAACGAGGGCACGGTGCCCGTGTTCAGCTTCATGGGCCATGCGGCCATGCACCCCCAGCAGGTGCCTTGCTGGATCACCCATACCAACGAGCGCACGCACGAGATCATCCGCAGCGGCTTTGACCGCAGCCCCATGTTCACCGGCAAGATCGAGGGCGTGGGTCCGCGCTACTGCCCGAGTGTGGAGGACAAGATCAACCGCTTTGCGGACAAGGACAGCCACCAGATCTTTCTGGAGCCCGAAGGCCTGACCACGCACGAGTTCTACCCCAACGGCATTTCCACCAGCCTGCCGTTCGACATCCAGTACGACCTGGTGCGCAGCATGCCGGGGCTGGAGAACGCGCACATCCTGCGCCCCGGTTACGCCATCGAATACGACTACTTCGACCCCCGCTCGCTCAAGAGCAGCTTCGAGACGCGGCAAATCCAGGGCCTGTTCTTTGCCGGGCAGATCAATGGCACCACCGGTTATGAAGAGGCGGCCGCGCAGGGCCTGTTCGCCGGCATCAACGCCGCATTGCAGTGCCGGGGCGATGCGCCCTGGCTGCCCGGCCGGGACGAGGCTTACCTGGGCGTGCTGGTGGATGACCTCATCACCAAGGGTGTGACCGAGCCTTACCGCATGTTCACCAGCCGGGCCGAGTTCCGCCTGCAGCTGCGCGAAGACAACGCGGACATGCGCCTGACGGAAGTGGGGCGCCAGATGGGCCTGGTGGACGACGCGCGCTGGGATGCGTTCAGTCGCAAACGTGATGCGGTTTCACGTGAAACAGAGCGCCTGAAAGCCACCTGGGTGAACCCGCGCAACCTGCCCGCCGCCGAATCCGAGCGCGTGCTGGGCAAGAGCATTGAGCACGAGTACAACCTGTTTGAACTGCTGCGCCGCCCCGATGTGAGCTACGCCAACCTGATGTCGATGGACGGCGGCAAGTACGCAACCGCCGATGTTTCACGTGAAACCCTGGGCGACCTGAGCGAACCAGTGGTGGAGCAGGTGGAGATTGCCGCCAAGTACGCGGGCTACATCAACCGCCAGAAGGATGAAGTGGAGCGCGCCGCACACTTCGAGAAGCTGCGCCTGCCGCCCGACCTGGACTACATGCAGGTCACGGCCCTGAGCATCGAGGCGCGCCAGGTGCTCAACCGCCACCGGCCCGAGACCCTGGGCCATGCCTCGCGCATCACGGGCATCACGCCCGCGTCGATTTCGCTGCTGATGGTGCATTTGAAGAAGGGCGGGTTCAAGGAGTTCGCCGTGGCACCGGCAACGCCCACCAAGGCAGAAGGCGAAGTGGCGGCATGACGATGGTGGCGAACAGCAACAACGACAGCCTGCGCCAGCAACTCCAAGCCGGGGCCGATGCCCTGGCGCTGGGCTTGAGCGATGCGCAGGTCGGGCTGTTGATGGACTTCCTGGCGCTGCTGCAGAAGTGGAACAAGGTCTACAACCTGACCGCCGTGCGCGACCCGCAGGAGATGATGACGCACCACCTGCTGGACAGCCTGGCCGCCGTGGCGCCGCTGCGGCGGCATGTGGCAGGCCTGCAGCAGGGCGGGGTGGCTGCGGTGAAGCTGCTGGATGTCGGATCGGGCGGCGGCCTGCCCGGTGTGGTGTTTGCCATCTGCTGCCCCGACGTGGATGTGAGCTGCGTGGACACCGTGGGCAAGAAGGCCGCGTTCATCCAGCAGGCAGCGGTGGCGCTCAAGCTGCGCAACCTGCACGGCGTGCATGCGCGGGTCGAGACGCTGACCACGCCCTTTGACCTCATCAGCTGCCGCGCGTTTGCCTCGTTGCCGGACTTTGTGACCTGGTCGCGCAGCGCACTGGCCGCGCCCCACGGGGTGTGGCTGGCCATGAAGGGCAAACACCCGGAGGACGAAATTGCCGCGCTGCCTGCAGATGTGGCGGTGTTTCACGTGGAACAGCTCGCGGTGCCGGGCCTGGATGCCGAGCGTTGCATCGTCTGGATGAAGCCCGCCTGATCACCCGGACCACCGGACTGCCGACTTTTCGGCAGCCGAAGCAGGGGGCTCGCGTAAACTCGGCTGCTCACCCGGGTGCATCTTTTGACCGCACCCTCCCCGCGCACCAGGAGAAACCATGTTCGGCATCGCAGACTACGGCGCCTTTGTCGCCGCCATCGTGTTGTTTCTGCTCATCCCAGGCCCTGGCAATCTGGCGCTTATCACCTCTACCAGCAAGGGCGGCATCCGGGGTGGTTTGGCCGCCACCATGGGCGTGATTGCGGGCGACCAGGTGCTGATGTGGGCGGCGGTGGCTGGGGTGGCCACGCTGCTGGCCACTTACCCGGCGGCCTTCAACGCCGTGCAGTGGCTGGGCGCGGCCTACCTCGCGTGGCTGGGTTTCAAGATGGTCACGGCCAAGCCGGGCGCCCAGCCCATCCTGAACATCGAGCCGCGCCACTACTTCAAGCAGGCCGGGCTCATCACCTTGCTCAACCCCAAGGCCATCGTGTTCTACATGGCGTTCTTCCCGCTGTTTGTCGATCCTGCGCGCCACCAGGGCATGCTGACCTTTGGCGTGATGGCGGCCACCGTGGCGGCATTGACGTTTCTCTATGGCCTGGTCGCCGTGCTGCTCACGCACCACCTGGCCGAGCGCATGCGCGCCAACCCGCGCATCGGCCGCGTGCTGGAAAAGATCGCGGGCGTCTTCCTGATCGGCTTTGGCATCAAGCTGGCCATCTCCAAATAACACCACACGAACTGCAGCACCCACATGGCCAAGATCTTTTGCGTTGCCAATCAAAAGGGTGGGGTGGGCAAGACCACCACCACCGTCAACCTCGCCGCCGGCCTGGCCAAGATCGGCCAGCGCGTGCTGATGGTGGACCTGGACCCGCAGGGCAACGCCACCATGGGCTCGGGCGTGGACAAGCGCAGCCTCGACCTCACGGTGTACGACGTGCTGCTCGAATCCGCCTCGGTCAAAGAGGCGGCCGTGCTGTCGGACAAATGTGGCTACTGGGTGCTGGGCGCCAACCGCGAACTGGCGGGCGCCGAGGTGGAGCTGGTGACGCTGGAGCACCGCGAAAAGCGCCTCAAGGCCGCGCTGGCCGAGGCGGATACTGACTTCGACTTCGTGCTCATCGACTGCCCTCCGTCGCTGTCGATGCTCACCCTCAACGGCCTGTGCAGCGCCCACGGCGTGATCGTGCCCATGCAGTGCGAATACTTTGCGCTCGAAGGGCTCACCGATCTGGTCAACACCATCAAGCAGGTGCATGCCAACCTGAATGCCGACCTGCAGATCATCGGCCTGCTGCGCGTGATGTTCGACCCGCGCATCACGCTGCAGCAGCAGGTGAGCGACCAGCTCAAGGGCCACTTTGGCGACAAGGTGTTCAACAGCGTGATCCCGCGCAACGTGCGCCTGGCCGAGGCGCCCAGCTACGGGCTGCCCGGTGTGGTGTTTGACCCGTTGGCCAAGGGCAGCCAGGCGTTTGTCGAGTTTGCCGAGGAGATGGTCGCGCGCGTCAAAACCATGCCGGCGGCAACGGCTTCCATGGCAAAAATGGCTGCTGGCGCCTGATAGGAAAGCGCTGATAGCTATCAAATTGATAGTAATGAAGCCCGCCACCATCCTGCTGCTGCCCGGCTGGCAGAACTCTGGCCCCGACCACTGGCAAAGCCGCTGGGAGGCCCAGCACGGCGACCAGCGCGTGGAGCAGCACGACTGGATGCGCCCGCTGCGCGGCGACTGGTCTGCGCGCCTGGAAGAAACCGTGGCCGATGCCGATGGCCCCGTGGTGCTGGCGGCGCACAGCCTGGGCTGCATCCTCACCGCCTGGTGGGCGGCGCACACCCGCCATGCGGCCAAGGTGCGCGGCGCGCTGCTGGTGGCGCCGGGCGATGTGGAGCGGCCCGACCTGGCGGCGCAGATCCACGGCTGGGCGCCCATTGCGAGCCAGCCCCTGCCGTTCCCGGCCGTGCTGGTGGGCAGCCGCAACGACCCGTACTGCAGCTTCGAGCGCGCCGAAAGTCTGGCCCAGGCCTGGGGCGCGCGGTTTGTGGACTATGGCGAGCGGGGGCACATCAATGCCGAATCCGGGCTGGGCAACTGGGACGAGGGGCGGGGCTGGCTGATGCAGCTCGCCACCCCGGCATGAGCCGCTGGGCTTTTTGGCGCAAGCGCCCGCCAGTGACGGCGGGCGATGCTGTCCCTCCACCTCGGCGGGTCACGGCTGACTTCTACTGGCTTGGCGACGCCTTGCAGCTGGTGCTGGCCTGGCTGCTGCCCAGCGGGGCGGTGGTGGTGGGCGCGCTCGGGCAGTTCATGCTGGCCCTGGTGCTGCTCACAGTGGCTTTCGGTGTGTGGCTGCGTCTGTGGCGCAGCCGAAAAAAGCGCCGTGCCATGGGCCGTGCGCCGCGTTGAAAACCCCCTGTACCGCTTCGCATCCATGTCCAAAATCGCTCTCGCCGCCATCGCCGACCAACTGCCCCGCGCCTGGAACTCCACGGTGGTGGGCCAGGCCGCAGGCGCCAACCTCAAGGTGCTGCGCATGGACGACGCGGCCTACCCCGACGAATCGCACGACTTTGACGAGGCGCTGCTGGTGCTGGACGGCTGCATGCGCCTCGCCCTGCAAGGCCAGGTCACCGAGGTGCACGCGGGCGAGGTGTTCATCGTGCCTGCAGGCGTGCCCCACGCCGTGGCGCCCGGCAGCCACGGCACGCTGGTCATCATCGACCGCTGAAGATTTCCCTCTCCCCATTCCTTTTCGAGAAGAAGACATCGCATGGTCACCAAAAAACCCAAGGGCCTCGGCCGAGGCCTCGAAGCCCTGCTGGGCCCCAAGGTCGAAGACAAAGTGGAACAGGCCCAGGCCGCCGAGGCGGGCCTGCCCAGCAGCCTGCCACTGAGCGAACTGGTGCCCGGCGTGTACCAGCCGCGCACGCGCATGGACGAGGGCGCGCTGTACGAGCTGGCCGAGTCCATCAAGGTCCAGGGCGTCATGCAGCCCATCCTGGTGCGGCGCCTCACGGGGGGTGAACACGCGGGCAAGTACGAAATCATTGCGGGCGAGCGGCGCTTTCGGGCCTCCCGCCTGGCGGGCCTGGCCGAGGTGCCGGTGCTGGTGCGCGATGTGCCGGACGAGTCGGCCGCCGCCATGGCGCTCATCGAAAACATCCAGCGCGAAGACCTGAACCCGCTGGAAGAAGCCCAGGGCCTGCAGCGCCTGGTGCGCGAATTCGGCCTCACGCACGAGCTGGCCGCGCAGGCCGTGGGCCGCTCGCGCAGCGCCGCCAGCAACCTGCTGCGCCTCTTGAACCTGGCCGAGCCGGTGCAGACCATGCTCATGGCGGGCGACATCGACATGGGCCACGCGCGTGCGCTGCTGGCGCTGGACCGCGCCGCGCAGATCACGGCGGGCAACCAGATCGCGGCCAAGAAGCTGTCGGTGCGCGAGGCCGAGGCGCTGGTGAAAAAGCTCAGCGCCGAGTTCAGCCTGGTGCCGCAAAAGCCCAAGAAGGAAAAGTCGCGCGACCTGAGGCGGGTGGAAGAAGAACTCTCGGACCTGCTCATGGCCGAGGTCGAGGTGCGCGTCAAAAAACGCGTCAAGCGCCATGGCCGCGTAGAAGACATGGGCGAGCTGGCGATCCAGTTCGGGTCGCTGGAGGCCCTGAACGGGCTGATCGACCGCCTGCGCGGCTGATCCACCGCCGGGGGCGGGGCGCGGTGCTGTCGCCGCGCAAACATGCGTGAAATAGCGCACAGAAACGGTTTCCAGCCGTAACTTGCGCAGGCAAAATGCGTCAGTGCGGGGCCTACACTGCGCTGCGTTCAACACACCCGGGTTGACCGCAAGGCCTTGGCAGGCAGCGATCTGACGCTGCGCTGCGGCCCACGATGGTTTGCCGGGTGATTCCTGTATCTCCTGGAACAGACCACCATGACTCCTTTGCGCTTTGTCCTGACCCCCGCCTGCCTGGCCGTTGGCCTGAGCATCGCCAGCCTGGGCGCCCAGGCCCAGAACACCAAACCCCCCAAGGTCCAGCTGTGGATGGACCTGTCCACCGGCACCATGGCGGGCATGCCCGAGATGGACAGCCTGCCCGGCGGCGGCGGAATGCTCGGCGGCCTCATGGGCGGTATGGGCGGCGGCGCGCAGGGCAGGGCGGGTGGCGGCAACACGGCCTATGGCCATGCCCGCGCCATGTCCATCATGCCGCCGCGCGTCATCGACATCGCCTTGCACAACAGCCTGCGCCCCGGCGTGGAGGCCAGCCAGGCCATCCCGCCCGGCATGCGCATGGGCGAATCCCTGCCGCTGATCCCACCCCGCGCGCAGCCCACCCAGACCGAGCCCGGTGACGTGCCGCAGGAATACCAGCAGCACCAGCCCAAGGGCCGCATCCTGCTGTACTGGGGCTGCAGTAGCGCGGTGCGTGCGGGCCAGCCCCGCGTGATCGATCTGGCGCGTGCCAAGCCCTCCGACTACGCCCAGGCCTTTGCAGGCCGCGCCGTGCCCGACCGGGGCCCGCGTGTGGGCCCGGCCTATGCGCTGTACCCCAACGAACGCAACCAGGTCAGCCTGTCGCGGGACAGCTCGGTGGTGGGCGAGCACCAGGTGCGTGGCGACGGCGTGCCTGCGTCCATGAAGTTCACGCTGGGGGCCGCGCAAGACTTGATGCCCGCCATCGACCTGCGCACCAGCGGCAAGCCGCAGGACAGCATGGGCACCAGCTGGCAGCCCGTGCGCAATGCGCGCGCCTATTACCTGCACGCCATGTCGCAAAGCGGGGACGACCTCATCATGTGGTCCAGCGCCGAGACGCCTGATACGGGCATGGGCCTGTTCGACTACCTCTCGCCCGCCACCATCGACCGCTGGCTCAAGGAGCGTGTGCTGCTGCAGCCCGAGACCACGCAGTGCGCCATTCCCCAGGGCATCTTTGCGGGCGGCGGGCGCGATGCCACGCCCATGCTGCGCATGATGGCCTATGGCGGCGAAAGCCACATCGTGCACCCACCCCGCCCGGCCGACCCCAAGGCCGCGTGGGAGCCTGAATGGTCGGTGCGTGTGCGTGTGAAGTCGCACACCATGGCCATGCTGGGCGAAGAGATGCAGGGGCAGCGCGGGGGCATGGGCGCCACGGCTCCGGCGGGCGCTGGCGCCGGTGGCGGGGCGTATTCGAGTGGCATGGGCAACAGTGGCCAGTCCTCGGGCGGTGCGCCGTCGGATGCGGGCACCCCTGGTGAGGTGGTGAATCCCGTCAACCTGCTGCGCGGCCTGTTCGGGCGCTGAGCCGAAAGCAAAGACACCCCATGCTGGCCCTGCGCATGCCCTGGCCCTTGCCCGCGCTGATGGCGTGGGCGGGTGCGTGGCTGGTTTTTGTCGCGCTGCAGCGCGCCGCCGTGCCGCCCGTGGGCGCCTTGGTGGCCGCTTGCCTGCTGGGCACGGCCGCCAGTGTGCTGGGCGGCAGCTGGTGGCGGCGGGGGTTGATTGCGGCAGGGTTTCCGCTGTCGCTGGCACTGCTGGGCGCCGCCAGCCTGCCCACCTGGGCGTGGCTGGTGCCGCTGGCGCTGCTGTTGCTGGTCTACCCGCTCAACGCCTGGCGCGATGCGCCGCTGTTCCCCACCCCGCGCCACGCGCTGCAGGCCCTGGCCGTGCAGGCACCGCTGCCGCTGGGCGCGCGTGTGCTCGATGCGGGCTGTGGCCTGGGCGACGGCCTCAAGGCCCTGCGCCATGCCTACCCTGCGGCCCAGCTCGAAGGGCTGGAGTGGAGCTGGCCCCTGCGCCTGGCGTGCGCTGCGCTGTGCCCCTGGGCCCAGGTGCGGCGCGCCGACATGTGGAAGGCCGACTGGAGCCCTTACCGCATGGTCTATCTGTTCCAGCGCCCCGAAAGCATGGCCCGCGCCGCCGCCAAGGCCCAGGCCGAGCTGGCCCCGGGCGCCTGGCTAGTGAGCCTGGAGTTCGCCGTGCCCGGCTGGTTGCCCAGCGCCCAGCTGCGCGCACCCGGTGGGCGGGTGGTGTGGCTGTACCGCATGCCGCTGAACCGTGTGGAGGCATGACATGCACCGCGCCCGGCTTTGTGTGTCAGCCTGTGTCAGAGGCCCCGAACGGTTACAGAAAAGATACAAGCTTTTGCTACATTGCGCCCCTGGCTACAACCCCATACACAAGAACCAAGAAACTCACAGCCAGAGGGGGACGCACAGAGCGCCGCTGCGCATCGGGAGGGATGCAGGCGGGCTGTCGGCAACTTCCTTGTCCGGTTTTCCTACGCCACACCCTGCAGCGCTGCAGACACGGTGTGTTGCCTTGCTGCTGGCCAACAGGCCCGGCAGCCGCAGGGCGCGTGGGCCACGCCGGGGTTTTTCTGGTGCCTAACCGATCGTCGTGCAAGGAGCATCCATGACCACCCCCCTGTCCCGTTTCCGCCCCCGTCTGCTGTGGGTGCTGACGCTGAGCGCCGCCCTGACCGGCTGCGCCACCATGCAAAGCCACGACAAGCTGGCCACCGACATGCAGACGGCTGGGCGCAGTGGCGGCATTCCTGCCGCCATCGCCCAGCTGGAAAGCACGGCCAAGACCGAAGAAGAAAAAACCGCGCTGCTCTACAACATGGAACGCGGCGAGCTGCTGCGCATGGACCGCCGCTACCCTGACAGCACCAATGCCTTCCTGCTGGCCGACAACAAGGTCAAGGAATGGGAAGAAACCGCCAAGACCAACCCCAGCAAACTCATGGGCACCGTGGGCGCTGCGCTGATCAGCGAACGCCTGAAGGTCTACGAAGGCCAGGACTACGAAAAAGTGTGGGTGACCACGCGCCTGGCCCTGAACCGCATGGCCGTGGGCGACTTTGAGAATGCCCGCGTGGACATCAAGCGCACGCACGAGCGCGAAGCCATCATTGCCGAATTCCGCGCCAAGGAAACCCTGGCCGCTGAAGAAGAAGCCAAGTCCAAGGGCGCCACGTCGGGTGGCAAGGAACTGAACGGCTACCCTGTCGAGACGCTCAACGACCCCGAGGTGCTGGCGCTCAAGAACGGCTACTCCAACGCCCTGAGCCACTACCTGGCGGGCTTCCTCTACGAAATGCTCAATGAGCCCGGCCTGGCCGCGCCCGGCTACCGCAAGGCCATCGAGCTCAAGCCCGACACCCCCGTGCTGGAAGAAGGTCTGCGTGGCCTGGACAGCCGCACCGGCTTCACCTGGAAGCGCCGCCAGCGCATGACCGACGTGCTCTTCATCGTCGAGGCGGGTGATGCCCCTGCGCGCAAGCCCAAGGCCTTCACCATCCCCGTGCCGACGGGGCGTGGCATGGTCACGGCCAGCATCTCCTACCCCGTGATCGAGCCGTCCAAGGATGCCTTGCTGACCACCATCTCTGCCGCAGGCACCGACCTCAAGCTGGAAAAAGTGGTGGACGTGAACGTGATGGCCCGCCGCGCGCTGAAGGACGAAATGCCCGGCATGGTGTTGCGTGGTTTCACCCGCGCCGTGGCCAAGGGCGTGCTGCAGAACGAGCTGCAAAAGCGCGGCGGTCTGGTCGGCGGCCTCATCGGCGCAGCCGCCTCGGTGGCCACCGAGCAGGCCGACGACCGCATGTGGCGCATGCTGCCCGGCCGTGTGTACGTGGCCCGTGGCTACCTGCCGCCCGGCGAGCATGTGGTGAGCGTGAATGGCCGCCAGCTGCCCCAGCCCATCAAGATCGACGGCCAGTACGCCCTGGTGCCTCTGCGCATGTACGACAACAGCGTGCTGACCGGCGACGTGGCCATGCTGGGCCAACTGCCCACCGTGGCCGCTGCACCGCAGCCCGCCGCCGCCGAACCCGCCGCCACCGTGCGCACGACGACGACAACCACTACCACCAGCCGCACGCGTGTGGTGCCCAAGGCAGCGGTCAAGTCCACGTCCACCGCGCCGGCCGCCAAGAACTGAAACCGAACATGTCCCATTTTCAAGGAGCCTCTGGCATGAGAACCCGTTTTGCCCTTGCCGCCGCCGCACCCGCCGCTGCGTGTGCCGTCCTCGCGATGACCCTGGCCTCCGCGGCCCAGGCCCAGCTGCACGACCCGGCCACTCCGCTGGCCGTAGCCGCCAAGGTCGCCCTGCGCGGCGAAGCCAACAGCATCGCCGTGCGCGAGATGCGCATCGTGCGCAAGAACGACATCCTCGTTGTGCAGGCCGACATGGCCAACATGGGCCGCACCGACCGCACCGTTTTCTACCGCTTCAAGTGGCTGGACAACGTGGGCAACCAGGTGGGCGATGGCGAATCCTGGAAACAGATGAGTGTGCTCGGCCTGGGCCAGCAGACCGTGAAAAGCGTGGCGCCCACGAGCGCTGCTGTGGACCTGCGCCTGGAAATGAATGTGGAGCCGCGCTGAGCGCCGGTGCCCGACCCCAAGATTGAGTGAGGAGTAAAAAACCATGACCACCAAGAACCCCATCCAGCGCAGCGCGCTGATCCTGGCCTTTGCGGCCAGCACCCTGGCCCTGTCGGCCTGCCAGAACCTGTCGTCCCCCACCGTGCGTTTTGACCGCCAGGTCAACTACGGCGACGCCAAGGCCGTCGAGCTGGTGACCAACGAGTTCGGCTCCACCGACCTGCAGATGATTGCCGAGAAGATGACCGGCGGCTTGCTCGAAACCGGCATCTTCCAGGGCCGCCCCACTGTGACCATTTCCACGGTGAAGAACAAGACCAGCGAGTACATCGACACCACCAACGTGATGAACTCCATCCAGACCGCGCTGGTCAAGTCGGGCAAGGTGCGTTTTGTGCGCTCCATCAACGAGATGCAGGCCGGTGTGGACGAGCTGCAGCGCCAGAACCAGAGTGGCCTCTACAAGCAGGGCACCACCGCCAAGGTCGGTCAGATGACCGCCGCCAAGTACAGCATGGAAGGCGAGCTGACCAGCATCGTCAAGCAGAACAACACCACCAAAGACGTGTACTACAAGTTCACGCTGAAGCTGTTTGATGTGCAGGAAGGCACGATCGAGTGGCAGGACGAGAAAGAGATCCGCAAGACAAGCAAGAGATAACCCCCTGAGCGGCTGCGCCGCATCCCCCTTTCTCTCGCGCTGCGCGCGGGAAGGGGGACGCCGCCAGTGCGGCGGGGCGGCCCTTGCACGACGGCCGCTGGCCTGGGCCGTGCCAGTTTCGAAGGATGTTGGTGCTGAGGCCACATCGCTCGATGAATTCATGACTTTCCGTTAGCTCACAAGGAGCACACCATGCAACGCAGAATCACCCTCCACACGGCCCTGGCCGTGATCGCGGCCACCACGCTGGCCTGGGGCACGGGCGCGCAGGCGCAGCAGCCCGGCGCGGCGCCCAAGATCGCCGTGACCGACCTGGCCTACGCCCAGCGCGTGTCCGAATACTTCCTGGCCGGCACCTACCAGCGCAGCAGCCAGATGAGCGCGGGCGGCAGCCACAGCGGCGGCTACAGCCACGGCCCCTATGGCGGCGGCGGCTCGCACTCGGGCAGCCACTCGATGCAGGCCTCCGAGCAGGCCAGCGGCACCTATGTGGCCGGGCGCTACAGCTACATCGAGCAGCGCGAGCTGGGTGGCTACACCAACGACATCAAGGGCGCGATCCTGCAGGGCACCTACTTCAAGCTGGTGCAGGGCAAGGGCTTTGACGCGGGCAAGCCCCAGCCCAGCAAGGCCGAGCAGGTGCTCAACCAGGTGCAGGGCGGCAAGATGGCCACACCGCAGGCGCAGCCCCAGGTGGCCGATGTGATCAGCCGCATCAAGAAGGGCGAGTTCAACGGCGCCGACTACGTGCTGTTCGGCGTGGTGTCCAGCATCGACTTCACCGACGCGCTCTCGCCCCTGCAGGGCACGACCAGCGCCACGCGCCAGTACGGCCTGCAGCTGCTGGCCGACTTCTCGCTCATCAACACCAAGACCTACGAGATCAAGGCTGCGTTCTCCGCCCAGGGCGAAGGCAACGACACCAAGATCCTGTCGGTCCGTGGTGACATTGCCCCGCCCAACCGCGCCAAGGTGATGCGCGAGACCTCGCTGTCGCTGGCGCAGGACGTGTACCACCAGCTCGCCGGACAGCTGGGCTACACCGACGCCAACCTGGCGCGCGGCGTGCGTCCTCCGCCGGTGTACCAGCAAGGCGGCCAGCCTATGCCCGTGCCGCAGCCCCAGCAGCCCGAGCAGGTGCTGATCCTCAAGTAAACACAGCTCTTTGGGGGTGATACGCCGTGGCGCACTGCTTCGTCGCTGTACCCCCATCGCGCCAGGCCAGCCGCGTGCTGGCCTTTTTGTTGGGCGCACGGCGGTGGGCCACAGGGGCGGTTCTGGCCGCTGCCTTCGGGGCGGTTGCGGCCCAGCCCACGGACTCGCCGCTGTCTCCGGTGCTGGCCGAGCCTCCGCACGCGGCCCCTTCGGGCCGCTTTGAGCCCCTGGTTTTGCCCGGCGAGCGCGGCGTAGTGCTGCAAGCCCTGCAGCGCAGCGAACGGGTGCCGCCCCTGCGCTACCGGGTGATTGTGGTGCCCGGCTCTGGCTGTGCGGGCCTGGGATCGTTTGCCGACCGCTACTTTGCCGGACTGCTGCACGCCCAGGTGTTGGTACTGCACAAGCCCGGGGTGAGCCCTGGCGACCGCACCGCCCCCGCCGACTGCCCGCACAGTTTTGTGTCGCGCGACCGGCATTCCACCTGGCTCGCGCACGCCCGTGCGGCCCTGCGTGCCGATGCCCTGCAACGCCAGGGGCAGCCCGCGCTGCCGCAGCTGCTGGTGGGCATCTCGGAAGGGGCCGAACTGCTGCCCGCGCTGGCGCCCGAGGTGCCACAGCTCGCCGGCCTGGTGCTCATCGGCTCCAGCGGGCTGGACCCGCAAGAGGCCGGGGCTCTGCAGGCACGCCGCCTGGGGGTGGAGGGCGACTGGGCCGCGCTGGCGCAGATCGTGGCGGGTGCTCCGCACGACAGCGTGGTGGTGCAGGGACGCAGCCTGGGCTACTGGCGCGACCTGTGGAACTGGCCCCTGACCCTGCCCCTGCTGCGCAGCCCCTGGCCGCTGCTGCAGGTGTGGGGGGGCGACGACGCACTGGTGCCCGCCGTGGCCTACACGCAGTTTGAAGCGCTGGCGGCCTTGCGCACCGCGCCCTATTGCGCGCGGCGCATGGAGGGTGCCGACCACGGCCTGCAGGGCCCCGCATCGGGCGTGGACGGCGTGCAGCAGGTGTGGGTCTGGACCGAGCAATGGGCCCGTCAACCGGCCGCCGGGCTGTGTGCGCCGTTGCGACTGTTGCGAGAGCAGCAGCAGGCTCCTAGCGCGGCCGGAACATCCTGAACAACTGCTCCGGCCCCACCGTGAAGTAATCGGCCGGGCCGCCGCCGCGCAGGATGTGGCCAGCGTTGGCGGTGTCGTACACGCCGTTTTTCAGCAGGGTGGTGTCGATGTGCACAGCCACCACCTCGCCCAGCACCAGCCAGGTGTCCACCTGCGCGCCATCCACCCCCTGCAGCTGCAGGCTCTGCGTGCTGCGGCATTCAAAGGTGACCGGGCTTTCGGCCACACGCGGGGGGCGCACGCGGGTGGAGGGCAGGGGGGTGAGGCCGGTCAGGTCGAACTCGCTCACTTCGGGGGGCACAGCGGCGCAGCTCTGGTTCATCTGCTCGGCCAGGTCGCGCGTGGCCAGGTTCCACACAAACTCGCCCGTGGCCTGCACGTTGCGCACTGTGTCTTTGAAGCCGATGCTGGCAAATCCCACGATGGGCGGCACGTAGTTGAACGCGTTGAAGAAGCTGTAGGGCGCCAGGTTGGTGGTGCCTGTGGCGTTCTGTGTGGAAATCCAGCCGATGGGGCGCGGCCCCACGATGGCGTTGAACGGGTCGTGCGGCAGGCCATGGCCCAGGCGGGGTTCGTAGCTGTGGAAGGTGCGCGGGGGCTGTGGGGTGGTCATGGGGCTTTGCGGGCAGGAGCAGACAGCCAGCACCTTAGCGGCAGACGCAGCACGCTGCGGTCACGGGGGTATCAAAACGCTCACTTTTTAATAGCTGTTCAAGCTTATTGGATGCGCGGAGAGGGGTTGTTGGAGTGCTGAAGCACCGTCCCTTGGCTCAGCGGGGCGGGCTGGGCGCAGCGCAAATGCCGGGGGTGGCGGGCGGAGGCACCACACACACCATGCGCAGCAGGGCAGAGAACGAGCCCTGGCCAATGCCATAGCTCGACGCCGTCAACCAGGGTATCTGCTGGCGCACGCGCTCCAGCGCCGCGCGGACCTCTGCCTCGCTGCCGCCTCCCTCCAGCTCGACAAGCTGGCCGCGCTTGCCGTCGCGCAGCACCAGCTTGGTCAGGGTCACCCCGTTACCCAGCACCGGGCGCAGAGCGTCTTCCACCTGCTGTTGGGTGTAGGCGCTGCCCGTGGCTGGCAGGCACACGCTGCGCTCGCCCGGCGCCGCGCACAGAAAGTTGACGAGCACGCGGTAGGCCACCTGCTCACCCTCGCGCCGGACCCAGGCCACCTGCGGGTTGCGCACCTCGCCCGAGCGCTCCAGCACCTGCACCCACTGGCGCACGGCCGCGTCATCGGGCGCTCGGCCCTCCAGCGCTGCGCCGTCCTTCCACAGGTCGATCTTGCCCAGGGTCATGCCGCTGGGCAGCAGCGGCTGCAGCACATTGCTGACCCGCTGGCGCGGCGAGACGGGCTCACCGCTGGCAGCCTGCGCCCCTGGGGGTGGCGCAGAGCCCGGGTCAGGCGCTGGCAGCACCGGCCGACTGCCCGCAAGGCCCATCACGTCCTGCTGCAGCGCGCGGGTTTCATCGCGCAGGGCGCTGGTCAGGGTCATGGGGTTCACGCGGCCCGCAGGCATTTTGAGCGCGCTGACGGGGCCGTCGATCCAGATCGGATATTCCAGTGCGATCTTGCCCGGCGCGCTGGCCGGTTGGTAGTAGCCTGCGTCTGTGTCTGCGCCAATGCGGATGGAAAACCGTACCCGTGTGGTGGTGGCGGTCACGCCCGCGTGGCGCACGTCCATGTCGTGGAACAGCAGCGCTGTGTTTCTTTGCGCGCTGGCCAGCTGCAGCCACTGCGCCTGGCCCGTGCCACCCGCCACGACCGATGCGTTCGAGCTCACGCTCAGCAGGCCCAGGCGCACGTCGTGAAACCACAGCTTCACGCCATGGCTGGGGTTGACGTACATGCGCAGCACCGGCAAGTCCACCCGGTCAAACAGCACTTTGAGGTTGTCCCCGCGCAGCAACAGTTCGTGGGCCGTGGCCAGCTGCAGCGTGAAGCACACGGCCGCGTTGTCAGCGCCCACGCGCGGGATGGCCGACGCGCCCTGCGCGGCGCTGATCGTCACGTCGTACGGCCGCAGCCTGGCAGTGCGCTGGCGGTCCCCGCTGTAGGTGCTGTCGGCTGCCCGAAAGGTGCCACTGCCCAGGAACAGCCGGTTCTCCGCGCCGGACACCACGCGCACCGTGCAGTCGTTGGCGATGATGTGCACGTGCCGCAAGTTTCCCAGTCGGCCGCTGTCAGGGTCCCAGGGGCGCTCGCGTGCGTCGCGCAGGAGGTTGGCGCGCTCGATCAGCGTGTCGGGCGTCACGTCCAGTGGCGCGGCGTGGGCCAGCGAAGCCGCTGCGCACCCCAGTGCGGCCAGCAGAGCTGAAAGATGGGGGCGTGGGTTGCGGTGGTTCGTCATGCTCAACGCATCGTATCGGCGTCGGCACGCTTTGCCCAGGTTATGGCGCCGGCCCCGGGTGCTGCTGCCCCAGAAACCGCCCCGGTGGCTGCCCCACCGACTTGCGCACCATGGCGCTGAAGGCGCTCGCGCTATAGCCCAGCTCGGCGGCGATCTGGCCCATGGGCATGCGCCCGGCGGCCAGCGACACGGCCTTGGCCAAAATGACCTGCTGGCGCCACTGGGTGAAGGTGCTGCCCAGTTCGGAGCGGAACAGCCGCGCCACGGTGCGGGGGCTGGCGCCCGTGTCCTGCGCCCAGTCGGCCAGGGTCTCGTGGCGCGTGGGGTCGGCCAGCACGGCCTCGCACAGGTGGCGCAGGCGCTTGTCCTGGGGCAGGTCCACGCCCAGCTTCACGGCGGCGGCGCGGGCCAGTTCGCCCCTGACCAGGGCGCTCAAATGCTGTTCACGCCGCAGGTCGGCGGGGCTGATCGCGGGGCCACCATCGGGTGCGGTGGGCATCTCGCGCACCAGGGCGCGCAGCAGGTCGGACACCTCCAGCACGCGGCACTGGCGCCAGGCGTCTTCCTGGTCGCGTGGCACGCCGGGGCCGCAGCGCCCCCGGGGCTGGTGAAAGTACAGCGTGCGCAGGTCGGCGTCTTCCACCATGGTCACCGCATGCTCCACGCCGGGCGGAATCCACAGCGCGCGCGAAGGCGGCACGATGTAGGTGCCGTGGTTCACCGTGAGCCGGATCACACCCGTGGTCGAAATCGCCACCTGCGCCCAGGGGTGGCTGTGCGGCATCACCTGCGTGTCGGCGGCCAGCCAGCGCAGCTTGGCGCGCACCGGGCGCGCTGCGGTGGGCACAAACAGCTCGGGCGTGAGCGAGTCCACATACGACAGGCCGCGCGGCTTTCCGGCCTGCGCACGCGGCACGACCTGGGCGGCAAAGTGTTCCACCGCCGGCTCGGAGGGCAGGGTGCGCGGGTTTGGCATGTTTGCGACAAAAGTTGTCTGCCTATCGTAAACCTGCCGGGGCCACCCTGCCTAAGATCAGCCCCATGACCGCTTCCTCTTCCTCTGGCACCCTCGCCAACCCTGTCCCGTTGCGACAGGACGCCCGCACCATCGGCCTCGTCGGCCTGGCCCATGGCAGCTCGCATTTCTTCCACATGCTGCTGCCGCCGCTGTTCCCGTGGCTGATCGGCGAGTTCGGCTTCAGCTACTCCGAGCTGGGCCTGCTGGTGTCGGTGTTTTTTGTGATCTCGGGCGTGGGCCAGGCGCTGTCAGGCTTCATCGTGGACCGCGTGGGCGCGCGGCCGGTGATGTTTTTTGCGCTGTCGAGTTTTGCGGCAGCGGGCCTGGCGGCGGGCACCGCGCAGGGCTACTGGGGCCTGCTGCTGGCGGCCGCGCTGGCTGGGCTGGGCAACGCGCCCTTCCACCCGGTGGACTTCACGATCCTGAACAAACGCGTGTCGCCCCAGCGCCTGGGGCACGGCTTTTCGGTGCACGGCATCAGCGGCAACCTGGGCTGGGCGACGGCGCCGGTGTTCATGGCGGGCATTGCCACGGCCACGGGCTCGTGGCGCACGGCCTGCCTGTGCGGGGGGCTGTTCGCGCTGGTGGTGCTGGCCATCATGGTCTGGAACCGCGATGCGCTGGATGACCGCCAGGGCGCCTGGGCGCACCAGGGCAAAGGCGGGGCAGGGGCAGCCAAGCCCGAGCACCCCATGGCCTTCCTCAAGCTGCCTTCGGTGTGGCTGTGTTTCTCGTTCTTCTTCTGGAGCACCTGCGCACTGAGCGCCATCCAGAGTTTTGCCAGCCCCGCGCTGCAGTCCATGTACGGCCTGCCGCTGAGCGTGACGGCCATGGTGGTCACGGGCTACATGCTGTGTGGCGCGGCCGGCATGCTGGTGGGCGGGTTCCTGGTGGGGCGTGTGCAGCGGCTGGAGAAGATCATCTCGGTCTGCCTGCTGGGCTCGGCCGCGCTGCTGGTGCTGGTGGGCCTGGGCTTCCTGCCCGGCATGGCGGCGGTGGTGGTGGCCTCGGTGGCCGGGCTGGGCACGGGCCTGGCCGGGCCCTCGCGCGACATGCTCATCAAGCGCGCTGCCCCGCCCGGCGCCACGGGCCGGGTGTATGGCACGGTGTATTCGGGGCTGGACCTGGGCTTTTGCCTCGCGGCCCCCGCGTTTGGCGCCATGCTGGACCATGGCATGACCTCGGGCATCTTCTACGGCTCGGCCTTCACGCTGGTGCTGAGCGTGGTGTCGGCAGCGCTGGTGGGTGTGGGCGTGGCGGCAAGGGCCGCGCGGCCCCTGGCAACCGCTGCCTGATCGGGAGAGGTGAAGCGCTCTGAAGCGCTCTCTCGTTGGTGGATCGTCGGTGGGGCATCCATCAATGGGCCGGGTGCGCCGGGGCTTCTGCGTGCGCGCCAACAGGCTTGGCGGGCTTGTGTTGCAATCGCTGCGACTGCGCGGGGGCCTTTGCATGGCCTGCAACGCGCAGCCCTCACACCACTTCCAGGACCCCCCATGACCTCACCCCTCTACAACGCCAGCATTCCCGTGTTCCGCCAGATGCTGGGCTCGCTCAAAGACATCCTGGCCAAGACCGAGACCCATGCCACGGCGCGCAAGATCGAGCCCGATGCTTTGCTGCAGGCGCGGCTGTTCCCCGACATGTTCCCCCTGGCGCGCCAGGTGCTGATTGCCTGCGACTTCGCCAAGGGCGTGGCCGCGCGCCTGGCCGGGGTGGAGGTGCCGTCCTTCCCCGACGCCGAGCGCCCCGGTTTTGCCGAGCTGAACGAACGCATCGCCACCGTGTTGGCGTTCATCGAAGGCCTGCCGCAGGCTGCATTTGCCGATGCCGCCACGCGCGCCATCACCATCCAGCCCGGCACGCCGCGCGAAAAGCAGTTTGTGGGCGAGCACTACCTGCTGCACTACGGCCTGCCGCAGTTCTTCTTCCACGTGAACGCGACCTACGCCATTGCGCGGCACAACGGCGTGGAACTGGGCAAGCGCGACTACATGGGCCAGTATTGATCCGGGCCATCGCGCAGGCGGCCACCACCCGGTGTGGCTACTGCGCGTAGTTCAGCGGCAGCGCGGTGGTGAACTTGATCTCCTCCATCGCAAAACTCGAACTTACATCCGACAGCGCCACCGCCTGCGTGAGCCGCTTGTAGACCGCGTCGTAGGCGCGGATGTCGGGCACCACCACGCGCAGCAGGTAGTCCACATCGCCGCTCATGCGGTAGAACTCGACGATCTCGGGGATGCCCATCACCACGTCGCGCAGGGTGTCGAACCACTGCTGGTGGTGCTGGCTGGTTTTCACGGCCACGAACACCGTCACGCCCACATTCACCTTGCGCGGGTCCACCAGGGCCACATGGCGGGTGATATAGCCCTTCTCCCGCAGCCACTGGATGCGCCGCCAGCAGGGCGTGTTGGACAGGTGCACGGCATCGGCCAACTCGGCCAGCGGCGTCTCGGCGTTCTGCTGCAGCATCGCCAGCAGCTGGCGGTCAATGGAATCCAGATTCTGTTTCACGGCAAGTAAGAAAAATCGTTTCTCGTATTTGGCGATATACGGGGCATAAAAGCAAAATGATTTTCATGCCCGTGTCACATACTGGACGGGCGTTTCTGGCACGGAATCTGCGGTCTGTGCCTGCAGCTCCGGGGCCTGCATCCACCGTGGTGCGGCGTGTTTTGCGCCCGATGGCCCGTGTTCCCCTCCCCTTCCTTTTCTTCCAAGGACTTCATCCATGACGGCTTCTGTTTTTCGACGCAAACCCTATGCCCTGGGCCTGAGCATCGCCGCACTGGCGGTGCTGGCGGCCTGTGGCGGCAGCGATGGCCCCACCACGCCGGTGGCGACGCCCGAACCCGTCGAGCAGTACGTGCCGCCCGAGCCGCCCTCGGGCTACACGCCCAAGGCCATCAGCTATGCCAACAAGGACATGGTGGCGGCGGCGAACCCGCTGGCGGTGAAGGCGGGCGTGGACATCCTGGCCAAGGGCGGCACGGCCACCGACGCTGCGATTGCCGTGCAGATGGTGCTGAACCTGGTGGAGCCGCAGTCCTCGGGCATTGGCGGTGGCGCCTTCATGCTGCACTTTGACAAGGGCGCCAACAAGCTGCTGGCCTACGACGGCCGCGAGACCGCGCCCAAGGCCGCCACGCCCAACCTGTTCATTGGCGCCGATGGCAAGCCGCTGGCGTTTCTGGCGGCGGTGGACGGCGGCCTGTCGGTGGGCACGCCGGGTGTGCTGCGCATGCTCGAAGCCGCCCACAAGGCCCACGGCAAGCTGCCCTGGAAGGACTTGTTCGAGCCCGCCATCAAGCTCAGCGAAGAAGGCTTTGCGATCTCGCCGCGCATGAGCGTGTCGATTGCCGGGTCGGCCGCGCGCATCAAGGCCCAGGGCGAGCCCGGTGCGAGCTACTTCCTCAACGCCGACGGCACGGCCAAGGCGGCGGGCACCTTGCTCAAGAACCCCGAACTCGCGGCCACCCTCCGGGCCATTGCAGCGGGCGGTGCCGACGCGTTCTACAAGGGCGACATCGCCAAGGACATCGTGGCCAAGGTCACCAGCCACCCCACCAACCCCGGCAAGCTCGCGCTCGATGACCTGAGCGGCTACACCCCCAAGGTGCGCGAGCCCGTGTGCGGCGTCTACCGCGTGCAGTACCGCGTGTGTGGCATGCCCGCGCCCAGCTCGGGCGGCATTGCGGTGCTGCAGACCCTGGGCCTGCTGCAGGGCTTTGACCTGGCGGCCATGAAGCCCAACACGCTGGATTCGGTGCACCTGGTGTCCGAGGCCTATCGCCTGGCCTATGCCGACCGCGCGCTGTATGTGGCCGACCCCGACTTCGTGAGCGTGCCCCAGGCCGGCCTGATCAACGCCGACTACCTCAAGGAGCGCGCCAAGCTCATCAGCATGAGCAAGAGCATCGGCACGCCCGTGGCGGGCACACCACCGGGTGTGAGTGGCGCTAAGGGGCGGGACAACTCGCTGGCCCTGCCATCGACTACCCACCTGTCCATCATCGACAACGCAGGCAATGCGGTGTCCATGACGACCACGATCGAAAACGGCTTTGGCAGCCTGCAGATGGTGCGCGGCTTCTTGCTGAACAACCAGCTCACCGACTTCTCGTTCACGGCCACCGATGCGGCGGGCAACCCCATTGCCAACAGCGTGCAGCCCGGCAAGCGCCCGCGCAGCTCCATGGCGCCCACCATCATCTTCAATGCCGCCACGGGTGACCTCGAAGGCGTGGTCGGCTCGCCCGGGGGCAGCGCCATCATCCAGTACACCACCAAGACCATCCTGGGCATGACGGACTGGGGCCTGAACGTGCAGCAAGCCATCAACCTGCCCAACTTTGGCGCGCAGACCAATGCCACCACATCCATCGAAAAGGGCTCGGTGATCGACACCGCCGCCATCCGCGACGGCCTGAAGGCGCGCGGCCACACCGTGGCGCAGACCGACACCTTCACCAGCGGCCTGCATGGCGCGGTGTTCAACGGCCTGCGGTCCAATGGCAATGCGGGCCTGCTGTCGCGCAACCCAGGTGCAGGCACCTATGCCGGTGGCGCCGACCCCCGCCGCGAGGGGATTGCGCAGGGCAACAACTGACCCGCACTGTGGTGATGTTGTGATGATTGGCGGCCGCACCCGAACCGGTGCAGTGCCGATGCAGGAAGAGGCTGCCGGGTGGACTACCGGGCAGCCTTTTTTTGTGGGGGCTCCGTGGCCGCCACCGGGTGTTGTTCGTGTGCCAGCGTGCGCAGCAGGGTGGTGAACGTGGCCGTGGGTCCCACGTTGTCGTCCGCGCGGTAGACCAGGGTCAGCGGCACATCCAGTCGCCCGCCATCCACCAGCGGCCGGTAGGCAATCGCATGCCGGTGCACGCCCAGCATGGACGACGGCACCACGGAGATGCCCGTGCCTGCCGCCACCAGGTTCAGGTTGGTCAGCATGCGCGCCACCTCGGCCACCACGCGGGGGCGCACGCCTTGCTCGGCACACAGCGCCAGCAGGTTGGCATACAGGCCGGGCGCGCCCGGGCGGCGCACCAGGATCATGGGCTCGCCTCCCAGGTCGGCAATCTGGATGGGCAGCGGTTTGCCGCGCCGCTGGCGTTGTGCCAGTGGGTGGTCGATGGGCAGGGCCACCATGGCGGGCTCGTGCTGCAGGGTCTCGAACACCAGGCCCGCAGGCCGCGCCACGGGCACGCGCAGCAGGCCACAGTGCAGGCGGCCATCGGCCACGGCCTCGGTGATTTCGGCGGCATTGTTTTCGCCAATCTCCAGCACCAGTCCGGGGTGGCGCGCGCGGCACTCCCGCAGGGCGAACGGGGTGAATTCATGGGCGGCGGCCGAGCTGGTGAAGGCAATCACGAGCCGGCCGGTCTTGCCCTCGGCCAGCAGCTGCATGCGGCTTTGCAGTGCGTCGAAGTCATGCACCAGTCGGGCGGCATCCGCCTGGAGGGCATGCCCGGCCTCGGTCAGGGTGACGCCCTTGGCGTGGCGCTTGAACAGCACCAGGCCCACCGTGTTTTCCAGGGCCTTGATTTGTTGGCTCAGCGGCGGCTGGGCCATGCCCAGCAGCTCGGCCGCACGGGTCATGTGCCCGGCCTCGGCCACGGCCAGAAAGTAGCGCAACTGGCGGATGTCCATGTCAGTGCCTGCGGGTGGCTGGGAGGGTGGTCATATGCAAATCGTATCGCCAGGGCCATTTTTGCCTATTTGACGTATTGGAAGCCGGTTTCTACGATGCAGCGGCATCCGGCTCGCACCCCAAGAACTTTTCAGGAGACACCCCCGCCATGACTGCACTGCAGCCCCATTCCCTGCCACCCCTTTTGCCTCTTTTGCCCCGAGGGCCCCGCTGGGCCCTCGCGGGCCTGGCCTGCCTGGCGATGGCGGCCTGCGCACCCATGGCCACCACCCCCCCGCCTGCCACCACAGCAGAGGCAGCGCCCGTGGCGGCGGCCTGCCCCAAGGATGTGGCTGCCATCGCCCGCTGCCTGGCGGGCCAGGACTCGGCCGGGGCCTACTACCTCATCGCCATTCCGCAGAAGTGGAACGGCCACCTGGTGCTGCACGCGCACGGCGGGCCCACGCTGGGCGCGCCCAAGGCCGAGCGTGCGGTGGAGGACCTGGAGCGTTGGTCCATCATGGTCCGCGCGGGGTATGCCTGGGCGGGCAGCACCTTCCGCCAGGGCGGGGTGGAAGTGCGTTCCGCTGCCGAGGACACCGAGCGCCTGCGCCAGATTTTTGTGCAGCATGTGGCCCAGCCGCAGCGCACCGTTTTGCACGGCCAGTCGTGGGGCGCCAGTGTGGCGGCCAAAGGGGCCGAGATGTTCCAGCGCACGGCCGATGGAAAACGCCCCTACGACGCCGTGCTGCTGACCAGCGGCGTGCTTGCGGGCGGCACGCGCTCGTACGACTTCCGCACCGACCTGCGTGTGGTCTACCAGTACCTCTGCAACAACCACCCGCGGCCCACCGAGGCGCAGTACCCGCTGAACACCGGCCTGCCGCGCGATGCCGCAATGACCCAGGCTGACCTGGCGGCGCGCATCAACGAATGCCTGGCGCTGAACAAGCCCGTGGCCGAGCGCACGCCCGAGCAGCAGCGCAAGGTGCAGACCCTCGTCGATGTGATCCGCATCCCGGCCAGCTCCATTCCGGGCCACATGAACTGGGCGACCTTCCACTACCGCGACGTGGTGCAGCACCGCACCGGGGGCGCGAGTCCGTTTGGCAATGTGGGGGCGGTCTACAAGGGCTCGCCGGACGATGCGGCGCTCAATGCGGGTGTGCTGCGCTACCGCGCCGACCCGCAGGCCGTGGCGCGTTTTGCCGCAGACACGGACCCGACGGGCCAGATCCCCGTGCCCGTGCTCACCGTGAAGGGCGTGGACGACCCCACGGCCTTTGTCGAGCTGGACGCGCAGTTCAAGGCCACGATGGACAAGGCGGGCAGCGGCGCGCGCCTGGTGCAGACCTTCACGCGCCACAGCGGCCACAGCTACCTGAGCGACCCCACCTATCCCACGCTGATGGCGGCGCTGCTGCGCTGGGTAAATGAAGGCGAGGGCGCCAAGCCCACGCCCGCAGGCATCGCCCAGCAATGCCCTGCCTACGAGGCTGAGTTTGGCAAGGGCTGCGCCTTCTTGCCTGCCTATGTGCCCGCACCGCTGGCCAGCCGGGTGGTGGACCGCGACCGGCCGTGACGCCACAGGCCTGAAGGGCCGACCGGTGGCCGCAACGGTGCCAACGACCCCATCGGTGTCACCCAAAACAAAAGGGCCCCGCGTTGCGGCGGGGCCCTTTTGTTGTTTGCTATTGAATATATAGCTATATGGGCAATGTGGTCGCGCGGTGGGGGCCATTTTGATGCCTGAAACCCACCAGCGGACCCCTTGCGCTGTTGCTGCGCGCCTCCGGCAAGCCCAGGCGCCCAGCAACCCAGCGGCTCACGCCACCGCTCACTTCACCGTGTTGAGCGCCTCGTTCAGCGTCTTGCTGGGGCGCATCACGGCGTCCAGCTTGGTGACATCGGGCATGTAGTAGCCACCGATGTCGGTGGGCTGGCCCTGCACGGCGTTCAGTTCATCCACGATCTTCTGTTCGTTCGCGGTGAGCAGCTTGGCCAGGGGCGCAAACTTGGCGGCCAGGTCAGCATCTGCCGTTTGCGCGGCCAGTTCCTGGGCCCAGTACATGGCCAGGTAGAACTGGCTACCACGGTTGTCCAACTGGCCGGTCTTGGGCGAGGGGTTCTTGTTGTTGTCGAGCAGCTTGCCCGTGGCGGCGTCCAGCGTCTGGGCGAGGATCTTGGCCTTGGCGTTGCCCGTTTTCAGGCCCAGGTCTTCCAGCGACACGGCCAGCGCGAGGAACTCACCCAGCGAATCCCAGCGCAGGTGGTTTTCTTCCACCAGCTGCTGCACATGCTTGGGCGCCGAGCCGCCCGCACCGGTTTCGTACATGCCGCCACCGGCCATCAGGGGCACGATGGACAGCATCTTGGCCGAGGTGCCCAGTTCCATGATGGGGAACAGGTCGGTCAGGTAGTCGCGCAGGATGTTGCCGGTGGCGCTGATGGTGTCCAGGCCGCGGATCACGCGCTCCAGCGTGTAGCGCATTGCACGCACCTGGCTCATGATCTGGATGTCCAGGCCGGTGGTGTTGTGCTCGTGCAGGTACATCTTGACCTTGGTGATCAGCTGCGCTTCGTGCGGACGGTACGAGTCGAGCCAGAACACCACGGGCATGCCGGAGTTGCGGGC
Source organism: Acidovorax sp. GW101-11A03 (assembly GCF_059424825.1). Lineage (NCBI taxonomy): Bacteria > Pseudomonadati > Pseudomonadota > Betaproteobacteria > Burkholderiales > Comamonadaceae > Acidovorax > Acidovorax sp. GW101-11A03. Next base: position 191,793 of record NZ_JBWKZU010000001.1, read on the forward strand.
ACGGTTCACGGCCAGCTTCACCCAGTCGCGGATCGCGGCGTCCTTGACCTGGCACATGCGCCAGATGTCGCCTTGCTCCACGTTCTGGCTCAGCAGCACTTCCCCCGTGGCCAGGTCGGTGATGTTGGCCACGCCGTCTTCAGGGATCTCGAAGGTCTTGTCGTGCGAACCGTACTCTTCGGCCTGCTGCGCCATCAGGCCCACGTTGGGCACCGTGCCCATGGTCTTGGGGTCGAACGCGCCATGCCACTTGCAGAAGTTGATGATCTCCTGGTAGATGCGGGCGAAGGTGGATTCGGGCATCACGGCCTTCACATCCTTCAGGCGGCCGTTGGCGTCCCACATCTTGCCGCCGTTGCGGATCATCGCGGGCATGGAGGCGTCCACGATGATGTCGTTGGGCGAGTGGAAGTTGGTGATGCCCTTGGCCGAGTCGACCATGGCCAGCTCGGGGCGGTGCTCGTGGCAGGCGTGCAGGTCGCGCTTGATCTCGTCGCGCTGGCTTTGGGGGAGCGTTTCGATCTTGCTGTACAGATCGACCATGCCGTTGTTCACGTTCACGCCCAGCTCCTCAAAGGTCTTGGCGTGTTTGGCGAACGCATCCTTGTAGAAGATGCGCACGCAGTGGCCGAACACGATGGGGTGCGACACCTTCATCATCGTGGCCTTCACGTGCAGCGAGAACATCACGCCGGTCTTGCGCGCGTCTTCGATCTCCTTTTCGTAGAAGGCCAGCAGCGCCTTCTTGCTCATGAACATGCTGTCGATCACTTCGCGGTCGAGCAGGCTGACCTTGGGCTTGAGGATGATGGTCTTGCCGCTCTTGGTGATCAGCTCCATCTTCACGTCACGGGCGCGGTCCAGCGTCATGGACTTTTCGCCGTGGTAGAAGTCGCCCGCGTGCATGTGCGACACATGCGAGCGCGATGCCTGGCTCCACTCGGCCATGCTGTGCGGGTTCTTGCGTGCGTATTCCTTCACGGCCTTGGGGGCGCGGCGGTCGGAGTTGCCTTCGCGCAGCACGGGGTTCACGGCGGAGCCGATGCACTTGCCGTAGCGCGCCTTGATTTCTTTTTCCTTGTCGTCCTTGGGCTGATCGGGGTAGTCGGGCAGGGCATAGCCCTTGGCCTGCAGTTCGGCGATGGCCGCCTTGAGCTGCGAGACAGATGCGCTGATGTTGGGCAGCTTGATGATGTTGGCATCGGGCTGCAGCGTCTTCTTGCCCAGCTCGGCCAGGGTGTTGGGCACGCGCTGATCTTCCTTCAGGAACTCGGGGAATTCACCCAGCACACGGGCGGCCACCGAGATGTCGGACTCCACCACGTTGATGCCCGCTGGCGCGGCAAACGTGCGGATCAGGGGCAGGAAGGAAGCCGTGGCCAGACGGGGGGCTTCGTCGGTCAGGGTGTAGATGATGGTGGGTTGCTGGGTCGTCATGGCTTGTCTCACGAAACAGAGTATGTAAATGCCCCCGGCTGGGTCACAGCGGGGCCAAACGCGGATGCTCTCTGATTCTCCTTGCTCGGGGCTGTCTGGAACCCCTGTTTTTGCAATCGAATCTCACAATGCAAAATTATCATAAGCCCGGGGCACTTTTTTTCACCAAATAGGTGGTAATCACCCTGCGGCGCTCTGCAGTTTGACCGCGTTGGCGGCAGCGCGCCACCCCCTGTACACCCTATGAAAGGCCCCCTGGAACAGCCACCACGCGGCCAGGCAACACCGCAAACTGCGCCCAGTGCGCAGGCAGGGTGTCGGGCGCCGTGCCGGTGAAGGCCCCGAAGGCGGGCAGGATCAACTGCCCATCTCCCCAGCCAAAGCAGGGCGCCCGCAGCGCATCCCGCGCCGGGCCGCGCAGCCGCAGCGTGGGGTGCAGGTGCCCGGCGAGCACCGTGTGTCCTGCCACCGCCTGCGGGTGGTGGCAGGCCAGCACCGGCGCATCGGCACAGGGCCACCAGGGCTCGTTGACCAGCGCCAGAGCCAGCGCGGCCGGCGGGTCGCCCGCATGTTGGTCATGGTTGCCGCGCACCAGGGTCATCGCCACATGCGCATGGCGTTGGCGCCAGGACAGCAACTGCTGCCACAGCGCATCGGCCGCGCCGCTGCGAGCGTGCAGAAAGTCGCCCAGAAACACCAGGTGGTCGGCACCGGTGGCAGCGAGCACCGCATCCAGCCGCGCCAGGTTGTCGGCCGTGGTGCCGTGTGGCACGGGCTGGCCCGCGCGGCGGAAGGAGGCGGCCTTGCCGAAATGCACATCCGCCACCATCACCATGCGCGCGGCAGGCCACCACAGCGCACGCTGGGGCAGCAGCTGCAGCGGGGTGCCGCAGGGCAGGGTGATGGCGTGCGCACCGATGGTGTGCGTGGGGGTGGCCAGCGAGGTCATGGTGCTCAGAATCCGTGGCGTCTGCGGGCGCGACGAGGGCTGTCCCCGGCCGGGTCTCGGCGCGTGCGCCGTGCCGGGGTGGCGGAGCCTTCAGGGAGGTCCCACGCCATGTCCGTGGATTGCACAGGGTGCTGCGCAAGGTGGGTGCCCGTGGTGGCGTCGGCCGCCTGCTCCAGCGCCTGCACCATGCGCGCCAGCCGGTCGGCCAGGGTCTCGGTGCTCAGGCGCTCGCGAAAGCGCTCCACCATCAGCGGCAGGGCAAACGGGGTGGGGCGTTCCAGTGCATGGATGGACAGGGTTTGCGCCTGCATGCCGCGCAGCGTGCGGGCCAGTCGCTCCATGTCCAGTTCGTTGGTCAGCAGCTCGGCACGGGCCTGGGCCAGCAGCAGGTTGCCCGGGTCGTACTGGGCAAACACGTCGTAGTACAGCGACGACGAGGCCTGCAGCTGGCGGCTGCTGCGCTGCTCGCCCGGGTGGCTTTGAAAGATGAGCCCGGCAATGCGCGCGATCTCGCGAAAGCGCCTGCGCGCCATTTCGGTGGCGTTCAGGCTGGCCAGCACTTCCTCTTCGAGCCCGCGACCCGCGGTGGTGTGCGTGCCTTCGCCGATCAGGCGCGGCAGAAGCGCGGGCCAGTCCACTGGCTTGGCCGACAGCAGCTCCAGCCCGTAGTCGTTGACCGCGATGGAAAAGGTGTTGGGCACCTGCTGCGATGCGCGCCAGCCCAGCAGCCCGGCCAGGCCCAGGTGCACCAGGCGGCCCGCCAGCGGGTACAGGTACAGGTGCCAGCCCTCACGGGTGTGCAGGGTCTCGGCCACCAGGCGGCTGGGTGTGGGCAGGGCCGACCAGGCCTGCTGCAGCGCCAGCAGCGGCTGGGCGCAGCGCATCTCGGGCGTGGAGAACTCGCCGCGCTCGGCCTGTGCCAGCTGCTCCAGCATCGCATCGGCCAGCGTGTTCGACAGCGGCATGCGCCCGCCGCTCCAGCGCGGCAGTGCGGCGCTGCCCTTGGGGGCGATGCGCACATAGGCCGTCATCTGCTGGGTGCGCACCAGCTCCAGCAGGCGGCCTGCGAACATGAACACATCGCCCTTGCGCAGCCGGGCGATAAAGCTCTCTTCCACCGACCCCAGGCGCCCGCCGCTCACAAACTGCACCTGCATGGCGGTGTCGCTCACGATGGTGCCGATGTTGCTGCGGTGGCGGCGCGCCAGGCGCGCATCGGGCACGCGCCATACCCCCTCGTCGTCTGGCACCACACGGTGAAAGTCCGGGTAGGTGGCCAGCGATGCGCCGCCCTGGCGCACAAACTGCAGCGCCCACTGCCAGTCGTTGTCGGCCAAGGCAGCGTAGGACGGGGCGCGGCGCACTTCGGCCAGCAGCACATCGGGCACAAAGCCGCCGCCCAGCGCCACGGTGACCAGGTGCTGCACCAGCACGTCCAGCGGGGCACGCGGTGTGTGCCGGTCTTCAATGCGGCCCTGCGCCAGCGCATGGCGCGCGGCGGCGGCCTCCACCAGCTCCAGGCTGTGCGTGGGCACCAGCGTGATGCTGGAGCAGCGCCCCGGCGCATGGCCCGAGCGGCCCGCACGCTGCAACAGCCGCGCCACCCCCTTGGCCGAACCGATCTGCAGGACCTGCTCCACCGGCAAAAAGTCCACGCCCAGGTCCAGGCTGGACGTACAGACCACGGCCTTGAGCTGCCCGGCCTTGAGGCCTTGTTCCACCCAGTCGCGCACCTCATGCCCCAGCGACCCATGGTGCAGCGCAATCGTGCCCGCCCAGTCGGGCCGCGCCTGCAGCAGCGCCTGGTACCAGCGCTCTGCCTGCGACCGGGTGTTGGTGAACACCAAAGTGGACGCCGCCGCTTCGATCGACTGCACCACCTGCGGCAGCAGGCTCAGCCCCATGTGGCCCGCCCAGGCAAAGCGGTCGGCCCGCGCGGGCAGCATCACCTGCACCTCCAGCCGCTTGTCGATGCGGCCCTGCACCAGCACGGCGGGCGGTGCTCCTGGTGCGTTGGGCAAGGGCTGGGGCAGCAAGGTGTGCAGGGCCTCCTCCAGGTTGCCCAGCGTGGCCGACATGCCCCACACCTGCAGCGCCGGGTTCCAGCCCGACAGGCGCGCCAGCGCCAGCTGCACCTGCACGCCGCGCTTGTTGCCCACCAGCTCGTGCCACTCGTCCACCACCACCAGGCGCACGCTGGCCAAGCGCTCACGCGCATCGGCGCGGGCCAGCAGCAGCGAGACGCTTTCGGGCGTGGTCACCAGCAGCGTGGGCAGGCGGCGGTCTTGCGCAGCGCGCTCGCCGCTGGCGGTGTCGTCGGTGCGCAGGCCGCTGGTCCAGGTGGGGGCCAGGTCGGGCAACGGTGCCTGCAGGGCGCGCAGCGAATCGGCAGCGAGTGCGCGCATGGGCGTGATCCACAACACGGTGAGGGGCGGTGCCGCAGCGCGGTGCGTGCGCAGGGCGGTGCGGGCATTGGGGACTTTGGGGGCTTCTTCAGGCGCAGGTGCAGCATCTGCTTGCGCCAAGTGCTGCAGCGCGCCCAGCCACACTGCATAGGTCTTGCCCGCGCCTGTAGTGGCGTGCAGCAGGCCCGAGCGGCCCTCGCCCATCGCGCGCCACACGTCGTGCTGGAAGCCAAAGGGCTGCCAGCCCCGCGCCGCCATCCAGGCGGCTGCGGCACTCGGTGCCACTGGGGTCAGGGCCTTGCGCGGGCGGCGGATGGTGCTCATGTCGCAACGTCCTGCCCGGGCAGCAGCGCCATCAGCGTTTGCAAGGTATCGGCCTCGGCCACGGGCTTGTCCTGCCGCCAGCGCAGCATGCGCGGAAAGCGCACGGCAATGCCGCTCTTGTGGCGCGGGCTCTTTGCGATGCCTTCGAAGCCCAGCTCAAACACCAGCGTCGCGTCCACGCTCCGCACGGGCCCGAAGCTCTCGCGCGTGGTCTTGCGGATGATGGCGTCCACCTGCGCAATCTCGGCATCCGTGAGGCCCGAATAGGCCTTGGCAAACGGCACCAGTTGCCGCTGCGGGTCGTCCTGCGGCCCGGTCCACACGGCAAACGTGTAGTCGGTGTACAGGCTGGCGCGGCGGCCATGGCCGCGCTGGGCGTAGATGAGCACCGCGTCCACGCTCATGGGGTCGATCTTCCACTTCCACCACACGCCCACATCCTTGGTGCGGCCCACGCCGTACTGCGCGCTGCGGTGCTTGAGCATGAAGCCTTCGGTGCCCATGCTGCGCGCGGCCTCGCGCTGGCGCGCGAGGTCGGCCCAGTCGGGGCCATGCAGCAGCGTGCTCAGACGCAGGGTGGGTGGGGTTACGGGTTCTGCGATGGCGTCGGGGGGCTGCAGCACCGCTTCCAGCAGCGCGCGGCGGGCCTGTTGCGGCTCCTGCCGCAAGTCCTGGCCGGCGTGTTCGAGCAGGTCGTAGGCCACCAGCACCACGGGCAGCTCGCGCAGCAGCTTGGGGGTCAGCGTCTTGCGGCCCAGGCGCTTTTGCAGGTCGGCGAAGGGGCGGGGCTGGGGCTCATCGGGCAGCCATACCAGAATCTCGCCATCGACCACCGTGCCATCGGGCAGCCGCGCCATCGCGGCTTCGGCCAGTTCGGGGAAGCGGTCGGTCACCAGCTCCTCCCCGCGCGACCAGATCCACACGGCACCGCCCCGTCGTACGATCTGCGCACGGATGCCGTCCCACTTCCACTCCACCAGCCAGTCGCCGGGTGTGCCCACCAGTGCGGGCATCTCGGCCACGGGCTGGTTGAACGGGTGGGCCAGGAAGAACGGGTAGGGCTGCCCTGCATCGGCGGCATCCGGCGTACTGGCATCGTCGTCCACCGGCGCGATCAGCGCCTGGTAGTCGCTGGCCTGCGGCTGCCGCCCGATCTGCGTGTAGCCCATCAGCCGGTGCGCGATGCGCTTGGGGTCGAGCCCGCTCACGGTGGCCAGCGCCTGTGTGACCTGCAGGCGCGACACCCCCACGCGGAAGTTGCCGGTGATGAGCTTGAAGTACACAAAGCGCTGCTCGGGCGCCAGCCTGTCCCATTGCGTGCGCAGGCGGTTATCCGCTTCATCGGGCGGCAGGGCGCGCAGGAGCAGCAGCTGGGCCATCCATTCGGCCAGTGTCAGCTCGGTGGGCTGCTCAGGTGGCGGCAGCAGCAGCGCCAGGGTTTCGGCCAGGTCGCCCACGGCCTGGTAGCTTTCTTCAAACAGCCACTCGGGCAACCCGGCCGCCTCTTGGGCCAGCGCCTTCAGGCGCTTGGTAGGCACCATCTGGCGCGGTTTGCCGCCTGCCAGAAAGTAGGTGGCCCAAGCCGCATCGGCGGGCGGTGCAGCACGCAGGTACGCCACCAGCGCTGCGAGTTTGGCCGATTGAGCGGTGGTGGCGTCGAGCGCCTGGAACAGCTGGGCAAAGGCCTTCATGCCGTCCCTTCGGGTGCGGACTCGCTGCCAGCTGCCGGCGCAGCCCCTGCATCGTCCTCGTTGTCATCGGCACCGTATTCGGTCGCGAACACCTGGGCGTCCAGCCCCTGCTCGCACAGCCAGCGCACCATCACGGCCGTGCTGCCATGCGTCACGATGACGCGCTCCGCGCCCGTGGCGCCAATGGCCTTCTGCAAACTGGGCCAGTCGGCGTGGTCGCTCATCACAAAGCCCCGGTCCACGCCCCGGCGTCGGCGTGCGCCGCGCACCAGCATCCAGCCGCTGGCAAACGCGTCGGAGTGTTCGCCAAACCGCTTGAGCCACGGTGTGCCCGCAGCCGAGGGCGGGGCCAGCACCAACGCGCGTCTCAGGTCCGCCTTGGTCAGGCCCGGGTCCGTCACCCGCAGCGTGGGCGGCAGGTTCACACCGGCCGCGCGGTACACGGCGTTGAGCGGCTCCACCGCCCCATGCACCACAATGGGCCCGATGCTGGCATCCACCCCGTGCAGCAGCCGCTGCGCCTTGCCGAAGGCATACGCATACAGCACGCTGGCCTTGCCCGCCGCCGCATTGGCCGCCCACCAGGCATTGATGTCGGCAAACAGCGCGGGCTGCGACGGCCAGCGGTAGATGGGCAGGCCAAAGGTCGATTCGGTGATGAAGGTGTGGCAGCGCACCGGCTCGAACGGCGGGCAGGTGCCATCGTCTTCCAGCTTGTAGTCGCCCGAGGCCACCCACACCTGGCCGCCATGTTCGATGCGCACCTGGGCCGAGCCCAGCACATGGCCCGCAGGGTGCAGCGACAGGCGCACGCCATGGTGGTCGATGGTCTCGCCGTAGGCCAGCGTCTGCAGTGCGATGTCCGCCCCCAGCCGGTTGCGCAGCGTGCCCGCGCTGCCCTCGTGTGCCAGGTAGTGGGCCGAGCCCATGCGTGCGTGGTCTGAGTGGGCGTGCGTGATCACGGTCCGCTCCACCGGCCGCCAGGGGTCGATGTAGAAGTCGCCAGGCGGGCAGTACAGGCCTTCGGGGCGGTGGACGATCAGGTCGTTGCGGTGCATGTGGGTGGGATCGTAGGCGCCCGGCCAAAGCCGAGGTGCCACTTGGGATATCTGTGGCGCACCGGTAAAAATATGGAAGAAAATGGCCGTCTCCGTGCGTCCATTGCTGCTTGTTTGCTATTGAATTGATAGCTGTTCGCGTTGCAGCCTAACTGGCCGGGCGTGCGGTGCAACGCTGGGGGTCATGATGGGAGGAGGGCTCTGCATGCACAGTGTCGAATCGGGCGGGTTGCGGGGTGCGCTCCTGTCCCTGCTGACTGTTCTCGCTGTGTCGTCGGCCAGCGCCCAGCATGGCGCTCCTGTGCAGGCGCGCACCAACGCCTTCAACGACCCCTTCGTGCAGGTCACCCGCGCCATCCCGCACTGCCCCGTGCCCGAAGGCCCGCTCTACACCGAGGCCGAGGTGCGTGAGCTCGCCCATGTGCGATCACAGCACGGCGGCAGCTGCCACCGCGTGGGGCGCTGCCGCCTGCCCAACTCCTACCTGTACGACGCCGAGATCATCCCGCGCGTGCAGCGCTACATCCAGCAGGATGGCCGCTTTGACGACACCAGCGTGTGGGTGCTGGGCGAGCGGCGGCTGGTGACACTGATGGGCTGTGTCCAGTCGCAGGCGCAGGCCGAGGCGCTGGAGAAAGCCGTGTGGCTGGTGGACGACGTGATGGGGGTGATCAACCTGCTGCAGATCGGCGCTGAGCGCGATGGCGTGCGCTACCCGGTCTTACCGCCGTAGTGCTGGCGGTAGGGCTGGACAGCGCAATCGTGGCGATGGAGCACGACGGGGCGTGGCGCAGCGCGGCCAGGCCCATGACCCTTCAGACAAACAAAGTAGACAGCATGTGCACCGGCACAGGCAGGCCGGGCGTGGCCTCCGTTGCTTCGAAGAAGTCCGCGCCTTGCTGGGCTGGACGAATGGACGAAAAAATGGGCGGAAACTGAGGCTGGGTGATGTGGTGCTTGGTCTTGCACTCTTCGCAGGCATGTAGCTTGGGAACAAACTGGCGGTTCTTGCGTGAACCCACGGGGCCCAGGGTGTCCCAGACGACGCGGGAAGCTTCTGCCGACACTGGCTTGCAATGGTTGCGCCAATCCACATTGCCCAAGACAGCCACATAGAAGCCAAGAAGGTTTGACACCAGATCCTCTTCGCTGAAACCACTGTCTGTAAAGGCAGAGAGCGAGGCCTGGACATCCTCGAATCCCATCGACACTTCTTTGAAGATGGCCAGCGCCACCGAGCGTTGGGTGGCCAGCGGCAGACCCTTGCGGATGAAGTAGAACTTTGTGAAGTCGCGAGAGAGGCCGAACTTTCGCATTCCCTGCCGGTACATCACGAGATGGTGATCCGGCCGGCCTGCGACCTGCAGGCCTCGCTCGAGCGAGACGTCCTTCCAAAGATAGCTTGCACTCGCATGGCGGTTCGCCGGTTTCTCGACCGAAACCAGGTGACCTATGTCGATCCAGCCGCAATTGCACGTATAGATGAGGCGATTAGGAATGTCCGATCGAGATGACATGGATGTTCAACGAGGAGGTAAAAGGGAAGAGGGGTGCCGCGTGTCACCTGCGTCTAGAGCGAATCAATCAAAGTGAGTGATTTCAAAGCGGATCGATGGTGTGCCTGCATCGTTGTCCTGGTAGGTGGTCAGCAAGATCAGGTCATGCTTTTCGGAGGTGTACTGTGCTTCCCGGATTCCCGGGGAGACGGTGTTCTTGTTGCTGACAACAGCCGTTGATTCATTGCCTGCCGTACTCACGGAATGCAGTGCCAGCTTCTGTAGTTGCTGAGTCATCTGGTCCCAGACCGCGTCGGCGGCTTCAGGCTGTACCTTGAAGCTCAGCTGTGATTGGGCTGGCTTGTTCCCGTCGCCGACAGAGCCGAAATATTCGCGGCTCTGAGCGCCATCCGGCACCTGTATGTCGCGGACCAGCGAAGAGATTCCCAGGTAGTAAACAGGCGAGCCAGGCCTTGTCACGTAGTCCTCCTCGGAGAAGAGGTAGCCCAGCGTGGCAATCCCAGCAAGGAGAAGTGCGGCGGCCGCAATGGCGGTCAATCGAAAGACAGTGCGGAGGGGATGCCCAGGCATGGTGGGGTTGAGGTCGTGCGGCGGGAGGAGCGGCGATTCTGGCCGTGAAACCCCTTGGTCAGGGTGTAAGAGATGTAATGGGCCGTATGGCGCGTTGGTTGAGGGCATGTAGATGCCACCAGAGACCCTTCCACCCTCACCAGGTAGCACCAACCGAGGGATTTCCATATCTGCAGGAGAGGAGAGATATTGCACATTGCGTGCTACTAACATTTTGGAGCCTTGTATGCCCTTGCGTTTTGATTTTTCCTCACTGCTATCTGCCCCCGCACTGGTGGCAGCCCTGGTGTGCATGATGCCCGCCATAGGGTCGGCAAAACCGTTCAAGTGGGCAGGCTCCAGCGACATCCAGACCATGGACATCCATTCGCAGAACAGCGCCTTGGGCAACGGCATCCATGCGGCGGTGTACGAGTCGCTGGTGATGTTCAACAGCCGCACGCTCAAGGTCGAGCCGCTGCTGGCCACCTCGTGGCAGCAGGTCAGCCCCACGCAGTTGCGCGTGAAGCTGCGCCAGGGGGTGAAGTTCAGCGACGGCTCGGCCATGACGGCCGATGACGTGGTCTATTCGCTGCAGCGCGCGATGAGCCGGACCTCCACCTACTCCATCTACACCCAGGGCATGGACCGCATCGCCAAGGTGGACGGCGAGACCATCGACATCTTCCTGAAGAACCCCAACCCGGTCATCCTGAACCAGCTCACCGAGCTGCGCGTGATGAGCAAGGCCTGGGCGGAGAAGAACAACTCGGTGGAGCCCAAGGACATCAAGGCCAAGGAGGAAACCTTCTCCCACCGCAATGCCATGGGCACCGGGCCCTTTGTGCTCAAGGAATGGGTGCCCGACCAGAAGCTCGTGTTCACGGCCAACCCCCACTGGTGGAATGCGGGCAAGGCCGAGGGCAACGTCACCGAAATCACCTACACCCCCATCAAGTCCGAAGCCACGCGCATCGCCGCGCTGCTGTCGGGCGAGGTGGACATGGTGCGTGACACCAGCATCCAGGACCTGGCCCGCATCAAGGCCAACCCCAATCTCAAGGTCATGGAGATGGTGGAGAACCGCACCGTGTACCTCGCCATGGACCAGTTCCGCGACGAGCTGGTGGGCAGCAACATCAAGGGCAAGAACCCGCTCAAGGACCTGCGCGTGCGCAAGGCGCTCTACCAGGCCATCGACAGTGCCACCCTGCAGCGCGTGACCATGCGCGGCATGTCCAAGCCCACCGGGGCCATGGTGTCGCCGCTGGTCAATGGCTGGACGGAAGCCGTGGACAAGCGTCTGCCCTTTGACGCCAATGCCGCGAAGGCCTTGCTGGCCGAGGCGGGCTACAAGGACGGCTTCGAGGTGGACTTTGCCTGCAGCAACAACGCCATCGTGCAGGACGAAGAGCTGTGCCAGGCGATCACCTCCATGTGGTCGCGCATCGGCGTGAAGGCCAAGCTGCGCACGCTGCCGGCGGTCACCTACTACCCCATGGCCCAGCGGCACGAGGCCAGCATTGCACTGCTCAGCTGGGGGGTGCCCACCTTCGACGCGCTGTACACCCTGCAGTCCCTCGTCCGCACCAAGACCACGGGCGGTGACGGCAACTACAACCTGGGCCGCTACAGCAACGAGCGCATGGACTACATCGTGGACCGCGTGAAGACCGAAACCGACCAGCCCGTGCGCAACCGCCTGCTGACCGAAGGCCTGCAGCTGCAGAACGACACCGTGGCCCACATCCCCCTGCACAACCAGATGTTGGCCTGGGCCATGAAGAAAAACGTGGAGCTGGTGCAGCGGCCGGACAACCGCATTGACTGGCGCCTTATCAAGGTGAACTGAGGCCCGGGCGCTGCAGCATTCGAGACTGGCGCGGTGCAGGCCCGTGCCCTCTCCCGCAGGCAGGGCGGAGGCGCCGAAGGCGACTCAGGGGGTGTTCACTCCATGGGTTGGAACATGATGATCGCCATGCCCGCCAGCGCCACCAGCACCCCCGCCACATCCCACGGCGTGGGCCGGATGCCATCCACGGCCCACAGCCACCCCAGCGCCACGCCGATGTAGACGCCGCCGTAGGCCGCATACACGCGGCCTGCCCCGGCGGTGTCGTGCAGCGTGAGCAGCCAGGCAAACAGCGCCAGGCTCACAGCCGCAGGCAGCAGCAGCCACACCGGCTTGCCCTGGCGCAGCCAGAGCCACGGCAGATAGCAGCCCACGATCTCGGCCAGGGCGGTGGCCAGAAAAAGTGCCAAGGTTTTCATCGGCCGGACCGGCCTCGCGCCGCAAGGGGGCGGGGTGGTTCATTGCTGGCGGCCTCGCCCGCAGCGGGCGCGAGCCAGGCGCGCAGGGCCAGCTCGCCCTCGGCGGAGAAATGCAGCACCCGCGAATCCTTGTCGCGCCGTGCCCAGCCGCGCTCCAGCAGGCGCTGCAGCAATGCCGAGCCCAAGGCGCCGCCCAGGTGGTGGCGCCGCTCGCTCCAGTCCAGGCAGGGGCGGCACAGCATGCGCCGCTGGCGTGCGGCTGCGGTGGTGTCGATGCCCTGGTGGGCGAACCACTCGGCGCCCGCTGGCGTCACGGCCAGGCCGTCGTCGGCAGCGTGCAGGTAGCCCTGGCGCAGCAGCGCCTCGTGCAACTGCACGCCCACCTCGCCTGCCAGGTGGTCGTAGCACACGCGGGCACGCCGCAGGGCCGGTTCGCGCGGGCTGGCGCGCAGGCGCACGGCACCGGCGCGGAAGGCCACGTTCATCAGGGACTCCAGCAGCTGCGCCACGTCCCGGTCTGCCAGCCGGAAGTAGCGGTGGCGGCCCTGGTTTTCCACCGTCAGCAAACCGGCATCGAGCAGCTTGGCCAGGTGGGCGCTGATGGTCTGTTTGGTCACGCCCGCGATGTCGGCCAGTTCGGTGGCCGTGAGTGCGCGGTCGGCCATCAGGGCGGTGAGGACTTCGGCGCGTGCGCTGTCGCCGATGAGCGCGGCAATGCGCGCGATGTGGGGGCCGTCTTTCATGGTTCGATCTTGGGCGAACCATTGAGGGCCGTCAACCGCCTATCGTGAAGCCCTGTCCACCCACAACGTCTGAACACCATGATCACCTGCTTCATCCGCTACGACATCGACCCCTTCCAGCGCGAGGCGTTTGCCGAATACGCACGCCGCTGGGGCCAGATCATTCCCCGCTGCGGCGGCCACCTGCTGGGCTACTTCCTGCCGCACGAAGGTAGCAACTACGAGGCCTGGGGCCTGATCGGCTTTGACTCGCTGGCCGCCTACGAGGCCTACCGCACCCGCCTGCGCGCCGACCCCGAAGGCCGCGCCAACTTTGCGATGGCACAGGAGAAACGCTTCATCCTGCGCGAGGAGCGCACCTTCACCCAGGCCGTGGAAGGCACGCTGGGCCTGCCTGCCCATCCGCAAGGGGCCGCCACATGATGGCCGTGATCTTCGAGGTGACGCCCGCGCCGGGCCAGCGCAGTGCCTATCTGGATGCAGCCGCAGCGCTCAAGCCGCTGCTGGCGCAGATCGACGGCTTTGTTTCCATCGAGCGCTTCGAGAGCCTGAGCGCGCCTGGCAAGCTGCTGTCGCTGTCCTTCTGGCGCGACGAGGAGGCCGTGGCCCGCTGGCGCCAACAGGAGGCGCACCGCAGCACCCAGGCGGCTGGGCGCGACCATGTGTTTGCCGACTACCGGCTGCGCGTGGCGGCGGTGGTGCGTGACTACGGCATGAACAACCGGGCGCAGGCGCCCGCCGATTCCCGTGCGGTGCACGGCTGACCGCGCGCAACTCTTCACACAGGCATGAGTCCCGTGCGCAGCGCGTGGGCCCACTCCGGTCTGCCATTCTTTTGCGCCAGCACTGCCATGGGCTCGTGGTTGTAAGGCACCCGGTGGTGCGCCACCTGCCAGCCCTGGGCTGTGCGCTCCGCAATGGCGTAACACGCATCCGGCGTGCCGTTCTCTACCTTGTGCGCCACAGGGTGGTCGTCTCCATAGGCCTGCAGGCCCACGCTGCCGGGGTTGATCAGCAAGATGCCTGCCCCCAGCCGCACCTGCCGCGGCACATGGGTGTGGCCGCAGGCCACCAGCGGCGCATAGTGGCCTGCCAAGCGCTCGTCGATCTCGGCCGTTGTGGCGGCGCGCACCGTGGGGCCGTCCAGCGTTTCGAGCAGGTACTCATGGTCGCTGCGCGGCGAGCCGTGGCACAGCAGCACGTCTTCGTCCAGGCGCAGGGTGTGTGTCAGGCTGCGCATCCAGGTGAACTCCGTCTCTGTGAGCTGCGCATGCGCGTACCGGTCCGATGGGCCGCCGTGGCCAGGGCGCAGCTGCAGCACCTGGCGCTCGTGGTTGCCCGCCAGCGAGAGCCAGTCCGATGCCATGAGCCACTGCGCCGTCTCGCGCGGCAGCAGCGGGCCCGAGAGGTTGTCGCCCAGGTTCACCACGCGGTCGGCACCGTGCAGGGCGATGTCGGCCGCCACAGCTTCAAGGGCCGCGAGGTTGCCGTGGATGTCGGAGACAAAAGCGATGCGCATGGGTAAAAAATGAGGGAGTGATGGACTGCGGGTGAATGGTGGGTCAGCACGGCGATACAGCACCACCCGCGCTGCTGAGCAGGTGCGCTGTCAGCTGCGCCCGGTTGAACAGCAGGTCGCACAGCCATGCGTAGACCAGCGCAATGTAGCCCAGCAGCGCCCAGCCCATGTAGTCGCCGAAGACGATGGTGTGCAGCCAGTCTTGGCCGAACAGATACATCCCACTGGTGGCCAGGGTGGCCAGCAGCAGGGTGGCCGTGGCGGGCAGCAGCTGCAGGCGGGCGCCCGGACGCCGCAAGGCGGCCACGCCCAGCAGGGCAAAGGCCAGCGCGTTGGCGCCGCTGAAGATGCGCAGCCCGCGCAGCAGCTGGTCGGCCGTGTCCAGGTACTGCGTGCGGATGAGGTCCGAGAGCTGCGCCTGCATCTGCTGCAGGCTGCCCAGCCGCAGTTGCATGCGCTCGGCATGGCGTTTGCGGCATTCACAGTCGGGGATGCTCATCTCGGCGGCGATGGCCGCGATGCGCGCGGGCAGGCCATCGGTCAGCGCCTTGCGCGCGGCAGCGATCTCGCGTTCACCTTCGCGCAGCAGTGCGCGGGCCTTGCCATCGAGAAAGCGCGCATCCAGTGCCGCGATCTGCTCGCCGGTCTTTTTCTCGATCTGCGCCCGGATCATGGTGCGGGCTGTCTGCTCAACCCATGCGGGCTGTGCCAGCGACACCGCAAGCAGTGCACCAAAAAACAAGCCGCCCGCGAGGGCGATGAACAGGACGAGAGGGCGGATGACAGTGTGCATGGCAGTCGGAGTCATGGATGGGGCCGGGTCGCTCACCTTATGCCAGCACGGGGGCCAGTGTCCGCACCGCGCCACCGAAGTTCGTGACTCTTGCCCGCCGATCCAGCATAGAACATGGAATAGGGGCGGTGGCCTCTAGCTGTTTTCCTGTGCCGCCGCCAGCGCCATCGGCAGGTACTGCGCCAGCTGCTTGTGCGCCAGGTCGTCGATGGAGCGCAGCTTCAGGTGCCTGCGCCCCTTGCCCGCGCCCTCCAGGTGGCCGAAGGGGTCGCTGATGCGCGCACCCTGCCCAAACTCCACCGACACATGCGCCTGGTAGGCGAACACGCCGCAGAAGGACACCCCCTGCGCGGCAAACAAAATGCCGCCGTACTTCACCTCTTCCGTAGGCGCTTCAAACGGCGGCTGCAGCACCAGGGCGCGCACGGCCTGCACGATGGCGTACTGGGTTTCGCCGAGGAAGCGGATGTCTTCAAGCAATGCGGGGACAGAGCGTGTGGCCATGGGGTGCGTGTGCGGGCTGCGGACAGGGCGCAGCGTAGGCGAAGTTGCTGACAACGGGGTGGCAGCAGGGGGGACAAGCCGTTCCTGGATCGGGGGGCTGTTCTCCGGGTTCCCGGTGGTCAGACCGTGCTCCCGCCCTGCGATGGCGCCTGCCGTGCCAGAAAGGCCAGCAGGTCGGCGGGGGTGTAGTCGGCGGCGGAGTGGTGGTGCCAGAAGCGGATGGAAAGGTCGCGGAACGCCATGGGCGTGTGGTCGGCTGGGGCCTGCTCCGCCGGTCCATTGCCGGGTAGCAGCGCTTGAAAGTGCTCAGCGGCCGTTGGCTCTTGGGGTTTGAGGGCTTGCCGGTTCAACGTGTTCCGCAAGCAGGTAGCCTCGGCCCGGAGGTAGTCAAAACGGTCGTGCTGCAGGGTGGCCAGCAGCGCGTCGATGGGGGCTCCGGGCGGGCAGGGGGTTGTGTCTTCAATCGCCTGCAGCGCCGCCCATCGGCAGACACCTTCGGGCGCGTCGGCGAGCCACTGGATGCGCCGCCAGTGGGCCTCGTCGTCCCACTTCAGCCAGCGGATCTCGAACAGGAGCTGGGGTGTCAGCAGTGGGTCTGTTTCGCGCCGCTCCTCCAGAACACGGATGAGGCGTTCCGCGTTGTCTGGGTAGCTCAGTTTTCCAAACGTGTAGGTCGCTTGGCTGCGCAGATGAAAAGTGGGCGCGCGCAGGCATCGGTCGAGCGCGTCGAACAGGCCCGAACCGGGGAGCAGCGTGCGAAATGCGAGCGTGATCTCTTGCTGAAAAAGCCCAATGGAGACATCACGGATGAACAGGACAGCGTCATCGAAGCGCTCCGTCTCCAGGCTGCGCACGAGGCGGACGGCGGCATCCACCAGCGCCGCCGCGCCATGGCGCGCCAGGGCTGCCTCGATATACGCTTCGTCCTGGATGTGGTCCAGGTACGAAGCAATCACGGCTTCGGGGGCGGTCATGGTGTGCGTCCCTGCATGGGCAGGACCCACAGGGACGGGCGAGGTGTGCCTGAGCGCCCGGCTGTCGGCAGTGTGCTACCGTAATACAAGAAAAAATGGCCTTCTGCGACTGATGGTATTGTGTTTGTAGCTATAAATACAATAGCAATCACAGGGCGAAAATCTTCCCCGGGTTCAGGATGTTCTTCGGGTCCAGTGCCCGCTTGATCGCGCGCATCATGTCCACCGCACCCGTGCCGGTCTCGTCCAGCAAAAAGCCCATCTTGTGCACGCCCACGCCATGCTCGCCCGTGCAGGTGCCGCCCATGCTGAGGGCGCGGGCCACCAGGGTGTGGTTCATGGCTTCGGCCTTGGTGCGTTCTTCGGCGCTGTTCGGGTCGATGAGGTAGCCGAAGTGGAAGTTGCCGTCGCCCACGTGGCCGACGAGGAAGTAGGGGATGCCGCTGGCTTCGACTTCGTCCACCGATTCGAGCAGGCAGTCGGCCAGGCGGCTGATGGGCACGCAGGTGTCGGTGCTGATGGCGCGGCAGCCGGGGCGGCTTTGCACGGCGGCGAAGTAGGCGTTGTGCCGGGCCGTCCACAGGCGGGTGCGTTCCTCGGGCGTGCTGGCCCATTCAAAGGCCTGGCCACCAAACTCGCTGGCGATGTCCTGCACCATCTCGGCCTGTTCTTTCACGCTGGCGGGCGAGCCGTGGAACTCCATGAGCAGCATGGGTTCTTCGCGCAGATTGAGCTTGCTGTGCGCGTTCACCATGCGCACCGTGTGGTGGTCGATCAGTTCCACGCGGGCGATGGGCACGCCCAGCTGGATGGTCTGGATGGTGGTGCGCACGGCGGCCTCGATGCTGGGGAAGGAGCAGATGGCGGCGCTCACCGCCTCGGGCAGCGGGTACAGGCGCACGGTGATCTCGGTCATGACGCCCAGCGTGCCTTCGCTGCCCACCATGAGGCGCGTGAGGTCGTAGCCCGCGCTGCTCTTTTTGGCGCGCGTGCCGGTGTGGATGACTTCGCCGCTGGCGGTCACCACCTCCAGCGCCAGCACGTTTTCGCGCATGGTGCCGTAGCGCACGGCGTTGGTGCCGCTGGCGCGCGTGGCGCACATGCCGCCAATGCTCGCATCAGCGCCGGGGTCGATGGGGAAGAACAGGCCGGTGTCCTTGATGGCTTCATTCAAGGCCTTGCGCGTGATGCCGGGCTGCACCGTCACTGTGAGGTCTTCGGCGTTGATGCTGAGCACCTGGTTCATGCGGCTCACGTCGATGCTGATGCCGCCCTGCACGGCCAGCAGGTGGCCTTCGAGCGAAGAGCCCGCGCCGTAGGGGATCACAGGCACTTCGTACTGGCTGGCCAGCTTCACCGCATCGGCCACATCCTGCGTGCTTTCGGCAAACACCACGGCGCTGGGCGGCGGGGCCTGCAGCGAGCCCTCGTCACGCCCGTGCTGCTCGCGCACGGCCTGGGCCAGCGAGCACTGCGCGCCAAAGCGGGCCTGCAGCGCATCGATGAGGGCCTGGGGCACGTCGCGCAGCTTGATTTCGGGCAGCAGGTGGGCGGCAGCGGTGGGGGCGTTCATGGTGTGTGTCTCCGGTGGGTGCGGTCAGTGAGAAGCATTCTAGGTTCGGCCCCGTGCAAGGGCTCTGGGTGATCCAACTTGGGCCTGTGCGGGGATGCGGGTATTCACGGGCTTGTTGGTCGGCGCCTGCATAAATACATTACGTTCGAAATGTATATTGTGAAAGCGCCATGAACCACCGTGTTTCCCCCAAGGCCGGGGTGCGCCGCACCCATGCCGAGCGCAGCGCCGCCACGCGCCAGCACCTGATTGCCACGGCCATCGACGTGATCCAGCACCGCAGCCTGGAGGAGATGTCCATCCACGAGCTGGCCAAGTCAGCGGGCATGACCTCGGGCGCGGTGCAGCACCACTTCGAGTCGAAGGCGGTGCTGATGATGAATGTGCTGAGCGAGCTGATCGAGTCCACCGTGCGCTCGGGCGAACTCTGGCCCAGCCCCGCGCTGCCCGCGCGCGAGCGCGCTGCGAAGTTTGTGCAGGCGGTGTGGGGCCTGGTCTATGCGCAGCCGCGCTTCATCGTGGCCTGGAACATCTACCTGGGCTGCCGCAACCAGCCCGAGGTGCTGGGCCACATTGCCGAGCTGCGCCAGAGTGTGCAGGCGCGCATGCACGAAGGCTTCTTCACGGCCTTCCCCGAGCTGGCGGCAGAGCCCGACCGCGACGGCCTGCTGGGCCTGGTGCTGTCGTCGTTGCGCGGGCTGGGGATGCTGCAGCTGTTTGCGCCTGCACAGCCATCAGCGCCCGATGCTGTCCAGCAGGCGCAGCTGGCCTGTCTGGCCGACTGGATTGCCACCCGGTGCGAGGCCGCAGCAACCTCTGCGGGCACACCCACGAAGGTGCGCACGCGCCGCCGCTGACCCGTCTTTGCTGATCCCTATTTGCCTGCACGCCGCGCCGATCAGGCATCCCTCGCCTAAAACATCACCAGGAGACACACCATGACTTCGGCTTCCACGCGCGCTCCGCGCCTCCTCGCGCTCGCCGCACTGGCCTGCGCTGCTGGCAGCGCCCTGGCACAGCAGTCTGCGGCCTACCCGGCCAAGCCCATCCAGCTCATCGCCCAGCAACCGCCCGGCAGTGGCTCGGACGCGATGACGCGCGTGTGGGCCGACTGCGCCGCGCGCGAGCTGGGCCAGGCCGTGGTGGTGCAGAACAAGCCCGGAGCCAATGGCATCCTGGCCATCAACTACCTCAAGTCCCAGCCGGCCGACGGCTACAGCCTGCTGAGCATCGGCATGTCGCAGATGACGATCACGCCCTATGTCTACAAGCAGCCGCCGTATGACCCGCAACACGACTTTGACGGTGTGGCCGTGCTGGGCACCTCGCCCCTGGTGCTGGCCGTGCCGCCCGGCATGGGCATCGCCAGCCTGGCTGACCTGCAGAAGCTGGCGCGGTCCACGCCCGGCGGCATCAACTTTGGCTCACCGGGCAAAGGCAGCCCTGCGCACCTGCTCACCTCGGCGCTGGTGGACAAGCTGGGTGTGCCCGGCACCCATGTGCCCTTCGTGGGCGAGGGTGCGGGCCTGACTGCGCTCATGGGCCAGCAGATCCATGCGATGACGCTGGTCATTGGCACGGCGGCGGCGCAGGTCAAGGCGGGCAAGCTGGTGCCGCTGGCGCTGTTTGGTGCGCAGCGCTCGGCGCTGCTGCCCGATGTGCCCACCATCGCCGAGGCCCTGCCCGCCGCCAGCGATCTGGCGCGCCCCGCGTGGATTGCGGTGGTGGCCAAGGCAGGCACGCCGCCCGAGCTGCTGCACCGGCTCAATGCCGTCACCGAAAAATGCCGTGGTGGTGATGCGCAGTACAAGTCCCGCCTGGAAGCCATGAACGTCACATTGACCACTTCCGTACCCGGCGATGCCCGCACCTGGGCGGCCCGCGATGCGGCCGTGTGGCGCCCGCTGATCGACAAGCTGGGCCTGGCCACGGAATGAGTGCGAGCACAGCGGCGCCGCTGGTCACGTTGTCCCATGGCGGGCAGTTGCGCGGCCTGTGGGAGCAGGGTGTGCGTGTGTTCCGGGGTGTGCGGTATGCGGAGGCGCCGAGCGGCGCGCTGCGGTTTGCGGCACCGGTGCCTGCATCGCCGTGGCTTGGCGTGCGAGATGCCACCGAGTTTGCGCCGATGGCACCGCAGCTGCCCCGCACGGCGCGTGCAGATGCGCCCATGCTGGGTGGCGAAGACTGCCTGGCCGTGAACATATGGGCCCCGCCTGCCGAGCCCGGCGCCCGCCTGCCCGTGATGGTGTGGGTGCATGGCGGCGGGTTCTTTCGCGGCGCGGCCAGCGAGCCGCTGTACGACGGCGCTTCATTTGCCCGGCAGGGCGTGGTGTTTGTGTCGCTGCAGTACCGCTTGGGCATCGACGGTTTTCTGCATTTCGAGGACGAGGGTGAGGCTGGTTCGCCGGGCGGCGCAGCGCCCGCCAATCGCGGCCTGCTGGACCTGTTGGCCGCGCTGCAATGGGTGCGCGAGCATATCTCCGCCTGGGGCGGCGACCCGGCGCAGGTCACGGTGTTCGGCCAGTCGGCCGGTGCAGGCGCACTGGCCTGTGTGCTGGGCATGCCCGCATCGCGTGGGCTCTTGTTACGCGCCATCTTGCAAAGCCCCAGCGTGGCGTGCCAGACGCTGCAGGAGGCCGCCGCTGCACGCCGCGCCGTGGCTGCGCTGGTGGGGGTGGCGCCCACCCTGGCTGCGCTGGGTGCGGCAGCCCGGCCTGCCGTGCTGCACGCGGTGCACCGCCTCGCGGCAGACCCGGCCCTGCGGGAGCAGCACGGCCTGGGCATCCGCAACTTCTTTCCCCTGCGGCCCGTGGTGGACGGGCAGGTGCTTGTTGCGCCACCGCTGCAGGCGCTGGCGCAGCAGTGGGCAGCGCACCCGCCAGACTTGCAGGTGCTGGTGGGCAGCAATGCCGAGGAGATGCGCCTGTACCACGTGCCGGGCGGCGCGATGGACCGCGTGACCGAGGCGCAGGTGCTGGCTTTTGCGCAGGAGGTGGGTTTGGGCGCGGACGCAGTGCAGGCCCTGCGCGTCACATTGCCGCCCACACATGAAACGCCCGGCGAACTGCTGTGTGCCCTGCAGTCCGACTTTTACTACCGCGTGCCCGCCCAGCGCATTGCAGCGCTGGCCAGCCGCTGGGCCCGCAGTGCCCATGCCTACGAATTTGGCTGGCCTTCGCCGCAGTGGCGGGGGCGCCTGGGGGCGGCGCATGGGGTAGAGCTGCCGTTTGTGTTCGGCAACCTCTACACCGCCACGGGACAGGAACTGACAGGGTCCAGGCCACCCACCGCGCTGGCTGCGACCCTGCACCAGGGCTGGGTGGCGTTTGCACAAAGGGGCGACCCCGGATGGGCGCCGTATGCGGGCGCGCAACCGCTGGTTCGGCGGTTCGGTGTGGCGTCGCCTGCGTGTGCCCCCCACCCGGAGCCTGTGCGACTCTCGCTGTGGGACGGTCTTCTTTGACAAAGTAGCCGCCGAGGTGGCTGCAGAGGTAGATGCCAAAGCGGTAGCTCGCTACACTGGTCCGGCGTCTTGTTGACGACTTCAAACAGAGGGGGTTGCCATGGCTTCAGCCAATGTGGGGGACTGCCTGTCGGGTGCCTGGGGCATCTTCAAGAACAACGCCATCACCCATGTGGTGTGCACCTTGCTGGTGATGGTGGTGGCCAGCATCAGCGCGGGCCTGCTGGCCGGGCCCATGGTGGTGGGTTATATGCGCATGATCGATCGCGAGACGCGCGGTGAGGCGGTGCAGATCGGCGACATCTTCCGGGGTTTTGACGACTTTGTGCCCGCGTTTGTGGCCGGTCTCATCAGCTCGCTGGTGGTGTCGCTGGGCTTCATGCTGTGCTTCATTCCCGGCCTGCTGGTCATGGCCCTGCCCCCGGTGGCGCTGTTCCTCGTGGCGCGCGGCGAGCGCGATGGTGTGGCGGCTTTCAACCAGGCCTGGAGCATCGTGACGAAGAACCTGGGCTCGGCGTTTTTCTGTTCACTGGTGCTGGGCATCGTGGGTTCGCTGGGCTTTTTGCTCTGCGGGGTGGGCGCGCTGCTGACGCTGCCGATCTCCACCATCGGCTCCTACTACATGGCGCGCCAACTGGTGGGCGATGAACCGGTGGCACTCCCTCCCCTCTGAACCACACCCGGTGATGGCGCCAGTCGGCAGCCCGCCTGCCTGGCAGCCGCTGGACGGGAGCGCGCGGCGGCTGCGGCTGGCGTGGGGCCCGGGCTGGCCGCTGGCGATGGCCGCCACGCCCTGGTGGCTGGGGCAGGGCGGGCTGGGCCTGGGCTGCGGGTTTCGCGCGCTGACGGGCATGCCCTGCCCGCTGTGCGGCGGCACACATGCCTGTGCAGCCCTGGTCCAGGGCGACTGGGCGGCCGCCTGGGCCGCCAACCCGGGCGCGGTGCTGTTGCTGGTGTGGCTGGTGCTGCTGGCGGGCCAGGCGGTGGTGGAAGGCACGCTGGGCCACCACCGCACGGTGCGCTGGCCGTGGTGGCATCCGGCAGTGCTGGTGGCGGTGGGCGGCGGATTGCTGCTGCCCTGGCTGCTGCGCCTTGCGGGGCTGGCGTAGCCGGGTGCCCAGCCTTCTTTTTCGTTCTTCTTTCTCTATTCCTTTCCAACTTTTCGGGCACGCGCGTGCACCGCTTGTGATGTGCGCGCACCACTTGCATGCAAAGGAGCGTGTCCGTGGTGCCAGGGAACCGCCCGGTGCACAGCCTCCGTGCGCCAGTCTGGTGCATTCAGCTTGTATACCAGTTGGCACGGAACCTGCGATACCGCAGGCAATGACCACCGCCACCGAGATCAGCAACCGCATCATCGAAGCCGTGATGGCGCAAAAGCTCGCGCCCGGCTCCCGCCTGGGCGAGCAGCAGCTGGCCATGCTGTTCGACTGCAGCCGCACCATCGT
Source organism: Acidovorax sp. GW101-11A03 (assembly GCF_059424825.1). Lineage (NCBI taxonomy): Bacteria > Pseudomonadati > Pseudomonadota > Betaproteobacteria > Burkholderiales > Comamonadaceae > Acidovorax > Acidovorax sp. GW101-11A03. The sequence continues at coordinate 215,011 of NZ_JBWKZU010000001.1, forward strand.
GCGCGAGGCGCTCACCCGGCTCGCCACACGCGGCATCGTCACCGTCAGTGCCCGGCGCGGCTGGTATGTGATCGAGCCGTCGCAAGACGAAGCGCGCGAGGCCTTCGAGGCGCGCCGCGTGATCGAACTGGGCCTGCTGCACCAGCTCAAGGTGGTGGACAAGACGGCGCTGCGCCAGCTCAAAAGCCACCTGCAGCGCGAAAAGGCTGCGCTGGCGGGCACTGATGTGGGCATGCGCAGCTTTTTGCTGGGCGACTTTCATGTGTGCCTGGCCGAATGCCTGGGCAACAGCCTGCTGGCCGACACGCTGCGCGATTTCACGGCGCGCACCACGCTCATCGCCATGCTCTACCAGTCGTCGCACGATGCGGCGCAGAGCTGCGCCGACCACGTGCGCATCGTCGAGGCGCTGGAGGCGGGCGACATTGCCCGCGCCGAAGCGCTGATGTCCGAACACATCGGCACCGTGCAGTCGGCCCTGCGCCTGCAGGCCAGCAGCGACCCGCTGGCCGGGCTGCGCGATGCGCTGGCACCGGTGCGCAAGAGCCCCGCACAAGCCACCCCACCGGCTCGCGCGCGCAAGCCCCGCGCCACCCCCAAGAGTTCCACCCCCCCAGCGTCTGACCCAGACGCGCCTGCCGACGCATCCACCTACCTAGGAGCCCTGCTATGACCACCGTCCGCACCGTCACCTCGTCCACCCGCCGCCTGACCCTGGGCGTGCTTGCCGCCACCGGCCTCGTAGCAGCGCTAATGGCACCCGCCGCCCACGCGCAGAACGCGCTGGACAACATCCTCAAGGCCAAGGAAATCAAGATTGCCATTCCCACCGACTACCCGCCCTACGGCTTTGTCGGCACCGACCTCAAGCCCCAGGGCCTGGACGTGGAGATGGCCCACTACATCGGCGCCAAGCTGGGCGTGAAGGTCGAGCTGATCCCCGTGACCAGCGCCAACCGCATCCCCTACCTGCAGACGCAGAAGGCCGACCTCGTGATCTCCACGCTGGGCAAGAACCCCGAGCGCGAGAAAGTGATCGACTTCACTGCGGCCTACGCACCGTTCTTCCAGGCCGTGTTTGCGAGCAAGAGCCTGAACATCAAGAGCTTCGCCGACCTGGCGGGCAAGACGGTGGCCGTGACGCGCGGCGCCATGGAAGACCAGGAGCTGGCCAAGGTCGCGCCGCCCGGTGTGGACGTGAAGCGCTTTGAAGACCACGCCGCCAGCATTGCGGCCTTTGTCTCGGGCCAGACGCAGGCCATTGCGACCAGCGCATCGACGGCGGGCACCATCATGGTCAAGAACCCCAATCTGGCCACCGAATACAAGCTGCTCCTCAAGGACAGCCCGAACTTCATCGGTGTGGCCAAGGGCGAGGACAAGCTGCGCCTGCGTGTGAACGAAATCATTGCCGAGGCGCGCAAATCCGGCGACATCGACAAGCTGTCCAGCAAGTGGCTGGGCCGCCCTGCGGGCGACCTGCCCCTGTGATGCGGTGCACAGGATGAATTGCTGAAACCCAAGGGCCTGCGGCGCGACAAGCGGCGCAGGGCACAAGCATGCTGATTGCGCTCGACTTTTCTGCCGTCCTCGCGTCGTGGCCATTGCTGGTGCGCGGCGTGGTCTGGACCATTGGCCTCACCATCGTGGGCACCGTGCTGGGCCTGCTGCTGGGCACGGCCTGCGCCTGGGCGCGTGCGCGCAACCTGGGCCATCGGCCCACTGCGCTGCGCTGGGCTGTGGCCAGCTATGTGGAGTTGGTGCGCAACACGCCCTTCATCGTGCAGCTGTTCTTCCTGTTCTTTGGCCTGCCCGCGCTGGGGCTCAAGCTCACGCCCGAGTTCGCGTCGGTGCTGGCCATGGTGATCAACCTGGGCGCGTACTCGGCCGAGATCATCCGCGCGGGCATCGAGGCCACGCCACATGGCCAGATCGAAGCCGCGCACAGCCTGGCGCTCACGCCGGGCCAGACCTTCCGCCGTGTGGTGCTGCCGCCGGCGCTGCAAAAGGTGTGGCCCGCCATGGTCAGCCAGATCATCATCGTGATGCTGGGCTCGGCCGTGTGCGGGCAGATCTCCACGCCCGAGCTGAGCTACGCCGCCAACCTCATTTCCAGTAACACCTTCCGCGCTTTCGAGGCCTTCATCCTGGCCACGGCGGTGTACCTGGTGCTGTCCATGGCCACGCGCCGATTGCTGATGTGGATCGGCGCACGTTTTCTGGTGGGGAGATAAGCCATGGTGGACTTTTCCTTGTGGGACATCCTGCGCAACCTGCTGCTGGCAGCGCGCTGGACGGTGTCCCTGTCCCTCATCGCCTTCATCGGTGGCGGCCTCGTAGGCCTGGTGCTGCTGGTGCTGCGCCTGTCCAAAGTGCGTGGCGTGGACCGCGCGGTGGGCGCCTATGTGCAGGTGTTCCAGGGCACGCCGCTGCTGATGCAGCTGTTCCTGGCGTACTTCGGCATTGCGCTCTTTGGCATCAAGACCTCGCCATGGACAGCCGCTGCCGTGGCGCTCACGCTCTACACCAGCGCCTACCTCACCGAGATCTGGCGCGGCTGTGTGGCCTCCATTCCCAAGGGGCAGTGGGAGGCCGCGCAGAGCCTGGCGCTCAACTTTGGCGAGCAGCTGCGCCATGTGGTGCTGCCCCAGGCACTGCGCATTGCGGTGCCGCCCACGGTGGGCTTTCTGGTGCAGGTGATCAAAGGCACGGCGCTGGCCTCGGTCATCGGATTTGTGGAGCTGACCAAGGCGGGCAGCATGATCTCCAACGCCACCTACCAGCCCTTCCTCGTTTACGCCTGCGTGGCGTTGCTCTACTTCGCCCTGTGCTTCCCCGTGAGCCTGGTGGCGCAATCGCTTGAAAGGAAACTCCATGGCAACCGCCGTTGAAACCACCCCGGTCCCCGCGCACGATGGCATCGTGGTGGGTGATCCGCCCATCGTGGACATTACGGCCTTGCGCAAGTCCTACGGCAGTAACGAGGTGCTCAAGGGCATTGACCTCAAGGTGCAGCGCGGCGAGGTGATTGCCATCATCGGCAAAAGCGGCTCGGGCAAGAGCACGCTGCTGCGCTGCGTGAACGGTCTGGAAGAGTTCCAGGAAGGCGCGCTTAGCGTCAACGGCCAAAAGCTGTTGCACGACAGCCCCACGGCCATGCGCGCGCTGCGCCAGCAGGTGGGCATGATCTTCCAGAGCTTCAACCTGTTTCCGCACCTCAGCGTGGGCCGCAACATCATGCTGGCGCCCACCTTGGTGAAGGCGCGCGATGCCAAGGCCGCCGAAGCGCAGGCGCGCCAGCTGCTGCAGCGTGTGGGTTTGGCTGAGAAGTTTGACGCCATGCCCGACCAGCTCTCGGGCGGCCAGCAGCAGCGTGTGGCGATTGCGCGCGCGCTGGCGATGGAGCCGCAGGTGCTGCTGTGCGACGAGATCACCTCGGCGCTGGACCCCGAACTGGTGGGCGAGGTGCTGCGCGTGGTGGAGTCGCTGGCGCAGGAAGGCATGACGCTGATGATGGTCACGCACGAGATGGCGTTTGCCCGCAAGGTGAGCGACCGCGTGATCTTCATGCACCAGGGGCGGGTGCACGAGACCGGAGCGCCCGCCGCGCTGTTTGGCAATCCGCAGACGCCGGAGCTGCAGCAGTTCTTGTCGTCGCTGCATGATTGACCGGGCTGCGCAGAACGCGAGAAAAGCGCAAAGGCCTGCCCACGCCCTGGAGGTCCGGCGCAGGCAGGCCTTGCGTTAGGTAGTTGCACCCGCGCTGGTGCGAGGCTCAGCGCGGGCTGTGGAGCGAGGTCAGGATTGAACGCCCTTGTCGAACTCGGCACGTGACAGCGCACCGTTCTTGTCGGTGTCCAGCTCCTTGAAGCGCTGGCTGATGGCAGGCAGGGTGGTGGCTTCTTGCGCACTCAACTGGCCGTCCTTGTTGGTGTCGGCCCGTTCAAAGGCCGCAGCAGCCGTGGTGGGAGCGCTGCTGCCGGGCCCGACAGTGAAACCCGAGCCCGCCTGGGTTGTGCCCTTGCTCTGTGGGCCGAACTGCGGGGGAGACGAAGACGCGGCGGTCTGCGCATGCAATGCACCCATGCCGCCCAGGGAGAGGGCCGCAAAAAGCATCACGCTGCGGGTATCGAACGAATAAGTGCGTCGTTGCAGTGCTTTCATGGGAAGCGAAGCTCCTTCAAAGTTGAACAGGGTTTCATTGCACCGCAGCCGGGCCCTGCACGCCAGCACTCTTGCCTGCTGTTGCCTGGGCCAACATTTGCCTGCGCCATGTAACGGTGGGGGCCCGTTTTGTGTGGTTATGTGGCCGGGATGTGCCAAGACGTAGCTCAGCGGCCCTGTGGTGCTGGCGTGGCTGGCGGAGAATCACGCTTCTCTCTCTTCCACGTTTTCAGCAAGGCACCGCCATGGCCAACCGACTCTCACAGATCGCCACGCGCACCGGCGACGCAGGCACCACGGGCCTGGGCAACAACCAGCGCGTCTCCAAGAACAGCTTGCGCATCCACGCCATGGGGGATGTGGATGAACTCAATTCCCACATCGGCCTGCTGTTGTGCGAGCCCATGCCCGATGGCGTCCGCACCCTGCTGGTCGAGGTGCAGCACCAGCTGTTCAACCTGGGCGGCGAGCTGTCGATTCCGGGCTTTGAACTGCTCAAGGCCGACGCGGTGCTGGCGCTGGACGAGGCCCTGGCCCACCACAACGCCGCGCTGCCGCGCCTGCAGGAGTTCATCCTGCCCGCGGGCACGCGCGCTGCATCGCAAGCGCACATCTGCCGCACTGTGGCCCGCCGTGCCGAACGCGCCGTGGTCGCCCTGGGCAACGAAGAGGCCCTGAACGACGCCCCGCGCCAGTACCTCAACCGCCTCTCCGACCTGATGTTCGTGCTCGCCCGGGTGCTCAACCGCATGGACGGCGGTGACGATGTGTACTGGAAAAGCGAGCGCCTGGCGCAGCAGAATGCTACTGAATAGATAGCTATCAAGGCATGATGATCGCGCGGTAGCGGCAAATTTCACGGCGGTTTAAACAACGAAGTGCACGCAGCCCAAAGGTAGGCCCAGACAAGTAAGTGAAGATGACTTGTGTGACCTGCCAGTCAACCCAAGTGCACCATGAACTACACCCATCTGAGCCAAAGCGAACGTTACCAAATCCAATGCCTTCGCGACCTGGGGCTGTCGATCACGCAGACAGCCCTGCGCCTGGGGCGCCACCGCAGCACCATTGCCCGCGAGATCCGGCGCAACAGCGGCGCCAGCACTGCGTACCAAGCCCACAGTGCCCATCAGCAGGCTCTTGCGCGCCAAAGTGGCCAGACCAACGCTCAGCGCTTTGACGGTGCCCAGTGGGCGCTGGTGCTGTCGTATCTGCAGCTGGACCTGTCGCCCCAGCAGGCAGCCGCCCGCCTGGGGCTGGAAAGGCGCCTGCGCATCAGCCACACCTGCATCTATAACCGGCTGCGCCGCATGGGACAAGCTGCACCGCGCCTGCGTTGCGGCCAGCGCCGACGCAAGACACCCTCGGGTGCGGGGCAACTGCGCGATCGCGTGGGCATCGCACAGCGCCCCGCCATCGTGGACAAGCGAGCGCGCCTGGGTGACTGGGAGGGCGACACCATCGCCTCGGGCGCGGGTGGGCTGGCAGGGCTGGTGACCCTGACCGAGCGGCGCTCGCGCTACACACTGGCGCAGCATGTGCAGCGGCGCCAGGCCGAGCCGGTGGGCCAGGCCATCATCGAAATGCTCAGGCCCCATCCCAGGCGCCGCCACACCCTGACGCTGGACAACGGCAAGGAGTTCGCCGAGCACAGGTGGGTGCATAGACGCCTGAAGACGAAGGTGTACTTCGCCGATCCGCACAGCCCCTGGCAGCGTGGGCTCAACGAGAACCACAATGGGCTGCTACGCCATTACTTCCCCAAGGGCAGCGATTTGGGCATGGCCAGCGAGCAAGAGGTGCTCCAAGCCGTGTACCGGCTCAACCACCGACCCCGCAGATGCCTGGGCTGGAAGACTCCGCATGAGGTGTTCCATGGCTACAAAGTGACGCCACTTACACTGGGGACTGGCGCACTTCGTTGTTGAAACCGCCGGTCGATTACAGCGGCCAGTCGCCCTATGTGGGCTCGCGCTTCATCGACCTCGGGGTGCTCAACGGCGCGGGCCGTTTCCTGGGCTGAGCCGCAGCCATGGCCCGCCTGGCGGCGGGCATGGCACCGGGTCAGCCGATAAAACGACCGTTGGCGCCCATCACGCCCAGGTCCAGAAAACGCGATCCCACATAGGGCGCACCGCCCGCGTAGTCGATGGACAGGCCGCCCAGGTCATTGCTGCGGATGCCTGCGAGGGCGTTGCGCAGCTTGGCGCGCGTCAGGTCGCGGCCGGCGCGCTCCAGGCCCTCGGCCAGCACGCGGGCGTTCACATAGCCTTCAAAGCTGCGGGCCGAAAACTCCTGGTAGCCCAGTGCGCGCATGGCCTTCTGGTAGTCGCGCACCACGGCAAAGCTGGTGCGGGCCGCGTCGGGCAGCACCATCGACAGCGCAATGCCCGAGGCCTTGCCGCCCAGCTGGCGCAGGTTGTCACCCGACAGCGCCACGCTGGTGGCGGCCAGCGGCGTGCTGGGCGAGACCTTCTTGAACTCATTGACCAGTGTGGCGGTGATGTCGCCTGCCGTGCCCAGCAGCACCGTGTTGGGCTTGGTGGCCACCGCCTGCTTGACCACTTCGGCGGTCTGCGCGCCCTGTGCGTCGAGCTTGAAGGCCTTGGGCGCAGGCTGCTTGGCTGCTGCCATCGCCTTGTTCACATCGGCCAGAAACTCGCGGCCAAAGGCCGTGTCCTGGTAGACGATGGCCAGATCGGTGATGCCCATGGCCACCAGCTTCTGTGTGAGGCGCTGGGCCTCGTCGGTGTAGCTGGCGCGCACGTGGAACACCGAGCGGTATTCGGCCTTGCGCAGCGATGTGGCACCGCTTTGCGGGGCCACGTAGGGGATCTGCGCCTCGTCCACCAGCGGCAGGATGCGCTGGTTGTTGGCCGTGCCCATGCAGGAGATCAGCGACACCACATTGGCGTCGGCAATCAGCTTGCGCACGTTGTCTTCGGAGCGCGCCGCGTCGTAGCCATCGTCCATGGCCAGCAGCTTGATCTCACGGCCGTGGATGCCCTTGGCGTTGGCCTGCGCAAAACCTGCATCCAGCCCCTGCTTCAGTTCCTTGCCCAGGCTGGCCAGCGCACCGCTGGTGCCCAGAGAGCAGCCAATGGTCACGCTCTTGGCGTCCATGGGGTCTTGCACGCCCACGGCGCGCGACGAGGTGGCAAGCAGCAGGCCGGTGCTGGCGGCCACGAGGGATTGGGTGAATTGACGGCGTTGCATGGTGAAAAACGGGCAGACAAAAAAGCCACCAGCCCCGGGCACGGGCTGGTGGATGTTGAACAGGGGAGGTCGCTAGACCTAGGGTTAACCCTGATTTTATCTGCCCAAGCTGCCGTTTCGCTGTCAAAGGCCTGCGGGCTGGGGGGCGATCTTTACGCCGGGTTGGGGGGGGGGCGCTGCCGCGCGCATGCTGCCCGTCTCCACATACCGCTGGTGCCACGACAACGCTTCATTCAGCAGGTGCGGTGTGTGCTGGCCCACGGCGCCGCGTTTTGCGCGGGCCACGTAGTCGTGCAGCGCAGGGCGGAAGTCGGGGTGCGCGCAGCGGTCGATGATGATCTGCGCCCGTTGCGAGGGCGAGTGCCCACGCAGGTCGGCCAAACCCTGCTCGGTCACAAGGATCTGCACATCGTGCTCGGTGTGGTCCACATGCGAGGCCATGGGCACGATGCACGAGATGCTGCCATTCTTGGCCAGCGAGGGTGTCATGAAGACCGACAGGTAGGCGTTGCGCGCAAAGTCGCCCGAGCCGCCGATGCCATTCATGATGGCCGAGCCCATGACGTGGGTGCTGTTCACGTTGCCGTAGATGTCGGCCTCGATCATGCCGTTCATCGCGATCAGGCCCATGCGGCGGATCAGCTCGGGGTGGTTGCTGATCTCCTGCGGGCGCAGCACGATGCGCTGCTTGTAGAACTCGATGCGGTCGTTGAAGTCCTGCATGGCGGCCGGGCTCAGCGACAGCGCGGTGGCCGAGGCGCTGGCCAGCTTGCCCGAGCGCAGCATGTCCAGCATGCCGTCCTGCAGCACCTCGGTGTAGGCCGTGAGGTTCTCGAACGGGCCGTTGTTCAGCCCCGCGAGCACCGCATTGGCGATATTGCCCACGCCCGACTGCAGCGGCAGCAGGTCTTTGGGCAGGCGGCCCTTCTTCACCTCGTGCTGCAAGAACTCGATGATGTGGCCCGCGATGCGGTTGGAGGTGTCGTCCGGCGCGGCATACACACTGTTGCGATCGGGCTGGTTGGTCATCACCACCGCGATCACCTTGGACGGGTCGCAGCGCAGATAGGGCTCACCGATGCGCTCGTCGGGCCGCGTCATGGGGATCGGCTTGCGGTGTGGCGGCAGGTCGGTGCCGTAGTAGATGTCGTGCATGCCTTCCAGCTTGGGGTTGTGCCAGGCATTCACCTCCAGGATGATTTTGTCGGCCTGGTCCAGCCAGGTCTTGTTGTTGCCGACCGAGGACGAGGGGATCAGTCGTCCGTCGGGCAACACGCCCGCCACCTCGACCACGGCCACATCCAGCTTGCCAAGAAAGCCAAACCACACAAACTGCGCCACGTGCGACAGGTGGATGTCCACATACTGCATCTGCCCCGCATTGATCTGGCGGCGCACCGTGGGGTCGGACTGGTAGGGCAGGCGCATCTCGATGCCATCCACCTGGGCCAGCGCGCCGTCCAGCTCGGGCGCGGTGCTGGCCCCCGTCCACAGCCCGATCTTGAAACCATGGCCCTGCGCGTTCAGGCTCTCGATGCGGCGCGCCAGCGCGCCGGGCACGGCCTTGGGGTAGCCCGCGCCGGTGAATCCGCTCATGCCCACATGGGCACCGGCAGGAATCAGGGCGGCCGCCTCGTCGGCAGACATCGTGCGGGAGAGAAAGTCGGGGTACAGCACCCGATCGGCCAGGGACATGAACAAACTCCGCAAAAAGAAAAAGGCCACCCGCCCGGTGAGCGGATGGCCCTGTGGACAAAACCCAGGATGCTAGCGGTCGTTGCTTACAAAATCAGGGTTAACCCTTGCATGATTCATTGGCCTTTGCGATTGAGCAAGGCATACAGCAGGATCGCGCCGAACGTGGCCGTGCCAATGCCGCCCAACGCAAACTGGCCGAACTTGAGCGTGAAGTCGCCCGTGCCCAGGATCAGGGTGATGGCCGCCACGATGAGGTTCTTGTTCTGCGAAAAATCCACCTTGTTGTCCACCCAGATCTTGGCGCCCGCCACCGCGATCAGGCCAAACACCACGATGGACACGCCGCCCATCACCGGCAGCGGAATCGTCTGGATCAGCGCGCCGAACTTGGGGGAAAAACCCAGCACCAGCGCAAACACACCCGCCAGCAAAAACACGGCGGTGGAGTAGATCTTGGTCGCCGCCATCACGCCGATGTTCTCGGCATAGGTCGTCACGCCCGTGCCGCCTGCGGCGCCGCTCACCATCGTGGCCACGCCGTCGCCGATGAACGCGCGGCCCATGTAGCGGTCCAGGTCCTGGCCCGTCATGGCCGTCACGGCCTTGATGTGGCCCAGGTTCTCGGCCACCAGAATGATGGCCACAGGCGCAATCAGCAGCATGGCATTGGCCTCGAACACCGGCGCGGCAAAGTTGGGCAAACCAAACCACGCGGCGTTGGCGAGGATGGAGAAGTCCATCGGCTTGCCCAGCCCCAGGCCATTGGCCAGCACCGCGTAGATGATGCTGGCCACGATCAAGCCCACCAGAATCAGCAGGCGCTGCACCATGCCACGTGTGAGCACCGCTACCAGGCCCACGCTCACAAAGGTCACCACCTGCATCCAGCTGTCGAAGTTGCTGGCCGCCATGTTCTTGATGGGGATGCCCGCCAGGTTCAGGCCGATCACCGCCACCACCGAGCCCGTGACCACGGGCGGCATGAAGCGCTCGATCCAGCCCGTGCCCACCGCCTGCACCAGCGCGCCAATCAGCGTGTAGAGCAAGCCGCAGGCGATGATGCCGCCCAGCGCCACGGCAATGTTGGCATTGGGCCCCTGGCCCGCATAGCCCGTGGCCGCAATCACCACACCAATGAACGCAAAGCTCGACCCCAGGTAACTGGGCACCTTGCCGCCTGTGACCAGGAAGAAGATCAGCGTGCCGATGCCGCTCATCAAGATCGCCACGTTGGGGTCAAAGCCCATCAGGATGGGCGCCAGCACCGTGGCGCCAAACATCGCAATCACGTGCTGCACCCCCATCACCGCCGTCTGCGGCCAGGGCAGCCGCTCATCGGGCGCAATCACCCCACCTTGTTGCAGCACCTCAGCGCTTTTTGTGCGCCAGTTCATGAATCCCATCTTGTTGGTTCCTTGTTGTTGAGGCGCGAATGCTAGTGGATGGGCAGGGCGTTGCCGTGAACCTGCGCGTCATGCGCCCGGCGTCCGCCTTGTGCCGGGTTAGCATTTGCGCCAATCCCCGCTCTGCCGCCTACAGGCACCGCCGCCATGCACCCTCTGCCGTCCTGCCCCTCCTGCCGCCAGCCCATGGAGGCCCACCGGTTCACCAGCAACCAGGGGCACACGCTGGAGCTGGACATCTGTTTTGCCTGCCAGGGCCTGTGGTTCGACCGGCACGAAAACCTCAAGCTCGCGCCCCAGTCGGTGGTCGAGCTGTTCCGCCTGTTGCACGAACACCGCACCGACCAGCACCAGCCCCTGGCAGAACGCATGGCCTGCCCGCGCTGCAACACCAGCCTGGCCAAGGGTTTTGACGTGGTGCGCAGCGGCCGCTACATGATCTACCGCTGCGGGCGCCAGCACGGCCGCTTCAGCAGCTTCTCGTCCTTCATGGTCGAAAAAGGCTTTGTGCGCCACATGACGCGCCCCGAGATCGACGACCTGGCCAAACGCGTGGGCGCCATCTACTGCACCAGCTGTGGCGCCCCCGTGGACATCCGCAAGGACCACGCCTGCCCCTACTGCCGCGCTGCCTTCTCCCTCATCGACCCCGACGCCGTGGTGCGCGCCATGGAGGGCTACGCCAAGGCCAGCAGCGAGCGTTCCACCCACGCCACCCCCTCGGTGGACATCGGCGACGCCCTGGTGGCCCTGGAGCGCGACCGCAGCCGCGCCGAGCGCGAGCGGCAAAAGCGCGCATTCACCAGCAGCAGCGATGCTGCCGACAGCTCATTCACGGGCGACCTGGTAGCGGCGGGGGTGGCGTTGGTGTGGGCGCTGGTGAAGGACTAGTGGGCACCAGGGCGTATGAGGCTGGACGCGCTGGCAGCCCCGCAGCCGCGCTGGCATTCCTGGGTTTGAAGCCAAATTGGGCGTTTCCGCCTGATAGGTAAGCGCTGATAGCTATCAATTCAGGAGCTTCTGACAGCCGCAAGCCCGCACTTGGGAGTGGGCTGTACTTCAGCTTGCATCCTCCGCTTCGGGATGCGACAGCTACCTTCACGTCCCTGACACGTTCCGGCGGCGCAGATCGTCAACAAATGTCATGCCTCCTTCTCACAGGTGTTGGGCAGAGGTATCTTTCAAATCGCACTTCCCGATCCTTTGCAGGCAGTCAAAAAGCGACAAGGCGCTGCATGGGGTTCCGCCAAATGGCGCAAAGGGGAGTCTCCAAAAAACATCCAAACATTCATCCCAATCAACCCACCAGCAGCATGACCGTCGAACACAGAAGAGGCGCGGAGCGGCGCAGCGGCAAAGATCGCCGCCAGATCGACAATGGCCCTCCCACCAATTTCGAGCGCCGCCGCGCAGTCGAAGCGAGGCAGCCAGAGCTGATAGAGGTGCATATGAGCGAGGACGAGATCCGCGCGCTGGGGTTCGTGTTTGAACAAGCCACGGCTTCAGCGAACGGCTGAGGCCGGTACACCCTGTTGTGTCATGGCGCTGCGCGCGTGCTCAAGGCCTCGCAGTGCGGGTTGAGGAGCACCTCGGTGGACATCGGCTATGCCGTGGTGGCGGCGGGGTGGCGCTGGTGAAGGCTTAGCGGGTTGCCCCCAGTCGCTGGGCACTGGCGGGCCACAATGTGTTGACATACCGCAGCGCGTGTTGCGGCCATTCGCCACGTTGCGTAGCGGAGCGATCAGAATGGCGTGGCAAGCCGTTCAAGGGCCCAGATTCCGGGCCTCCCGCATCCCACCCCACCGTGGCGCCCGCTGCCACAGGAGGAGCGCCCGTGCCGCAGACCCCCGCCCGACGCCGTGTTCGACCGCCGCGCAGCCCCGTGCCGCATGTGGCCCCGGCCAGCCGCTCTCCTGCCAACAACCTGCTGCAGAGCGCCCACCTGCACCCCGTGCCCAGCACCCTGCTGATCCCGCTGGCGGCGCGGGCGCGGGGGGCGCGCTACTTTCCGTGGCTGGACTGCCGCGATGCCGTGGCGGGCGAGCTGCTGCAGCGCCTGGGCGCCGATGTGGATGCGCTGCTGGACGACCTGCCTACGGTGTTCCAGGTGCTGTGGCGCACCGGGGCCGTCAAGGCGGCGGGGCGCGCTTTTTTTGCGGCGCACCCGCAGGGCCTGGGGGCCAACCTGGGGTGTGGGCTCACGCAGCATTTCCAGTGGCTGGATGCGGGTGCCAACCGGTGGCTGGATGCCGACCTGCCCGAGGTGATGGCGCTGCGCCAGCAACTGCTGCCGGTGCAAGGCCCGCGCATGCGGCAGGCCGATGTGGACCTTGCCCAGCCTGGCTGGTGGCAGCGCCTGCGGTTGCCGTCGCGCAGCAACGCACAGCCGGTGCTGCTGGTGTGCGAAGGTGTGCTGATGTACCTGCAGCCCGCGCAGGTGCAGGCCGTGCTGGCCGAGTTTGCGCAGTGTGCGCCCCCCGACTCGCGCATGGTGCTGGATGTGCTGACGCGCCAGGCCGTGGGCTGGGCCGCCCGGCACCCCAGCGTGGGGCCCACGGGGGCCGAATTCTGCTGGGGCGTGGGCCGCATGGCCGAGCTGGCGGCTGCGCATCCGCGCCTGCGTCTGCTGCGCGAGCAGAGCGTGGCCGAGGCTTACGGTTGGGCGGGGCTCGGTTTAGATGCGCTGTGGCAGCACTGGCTGGGGGCACCGCCGTATGGGGTGGCAACGCTGGGGGTAGGGGATGGCTCCCCCTGAGCCGCAGTAGCTAGTTTTTTCGCAATTCTGCCAACTGCCCGGGCGCCAGCACCCGCATCCACGCGGGGGCCTGGCCCGTGAGCTGCCCCACGATGGCCGCCTGCAGCGGCGGCAGGCGCCGCGCGCCCTGCAGCACCAGCTGGCGCAGCAGGCGCGGTACCGGGCGGGCGTCGGTGTACAGGCGCACGATGGCGTTGGTGCCCTGGTAGATGGGCCAGGCGTGGCGGTGGTGGCCCTGGGCGTAGGGCGCGAGTGCGTCGGCGCTGCCGATGTCCTGCCCGCGCTGGCGCGCGCTGACCAGCGCGGCGGTGAGCCGCTCCACCCCGGCCAGGCCCAGGTTGTAGCCATGGGCCGTCACGGGGTGCATCCCCACGGCGGCGTCGCCCAGCAGCGCACAGCGGTGGCCCGCAAAGCGCTGCGCATACACGGCGACCAGCGGATAGGCATGACGTTCGCCCACCAGGGCCATGGGGCCCAGCCGGTTGTTGAACTGGGCCTGCACCTGGGCGGTGAAGGCCTCGGGGGTCTGCGCCATCAGCGCGGCGGCGTCGGCCGCACCCGCCGTAACCACCACCGAGCACAGCGCATGCCCTTCGTGTGGGTCGTCCGGCAGCGGCAGCACGGCCAGGGTGCGGTCGTAGCCAAAGCACTCGTGCGCTACGCCGCCGTGGGGCTGTGTGTGGCGCATGCGGCAGACGATGACGGTGCGGCCAAAGTCGGTCATCTGTGCGCCGATGCCCAACTGGCGGCGTGTGGCCGAGAAGCGGCTGTCGGCGGCCACCAGCAGCGGTGCCGTCAGGCGCTGGGGCGTGGTGGGGTCGCCGGGGGCTGTGCTGGCAGGTACGCAGTCCAGCTCGGCATGGCCGGGCAGCGTGGCCACGCGGGTGACCTGGGTGCCGGTCAGCAGGCGCACGCCCGGCATGTGCGCCGCCACGGTGTGGGCCGTGCGGCGCAGTGCATGGTTGGGCACGATAAAGCCCAGCGGGCCGGGGGCTGCGGCACCAGAAGCGCCACCCTGGGCGCTGCTGGTCGTGTTCAGCTGCAGCGCACTGTGGCGGCCCAGCGGGCCGTCGTGCACCTGGGCCTCCACGATCTGGCCCACTTCGTGGTCTGCCAGATGGGCCCAGGTGCCCAGCCGCTGCAGCGTGGCCCGGCTGGGGTGGGTGAGGGCGATCTCGCGGCCGTCGGGCGCGGGCTGGGCCAGGGCGCTGTCGCTCTGCTGCTCCACCACCGTGGCGGTGAAACCGGCCTGGGCCAGGGAGATGGCCAGCGACAGGCCCGCCGGGCCTGCGCCGACGATGAGCACGTCGCTGTGGTGGGTGGTGGTCATGGCAGGGGGAAACCTAACGGGGCCGAACAAGAGCCCAAGCGCCTGCGATTGTGGGCGCAGCCCGCGCGGCGGGGTTTGCCCTGGGTCAAGCGGCCGTGCAGGTGATTGCTATTGAAATAATAGCTATTTGGGCAATGCCAGTGCGCGGTAGCGGCCCAAAAACCTTCAAATTTCTGAACCCCGGGCCTGCGTTGCGCAAGGTGGGCTCGTCCCCACCGTCCCCACCGCTCAGCCGTTCAGTCCTTGGCAACCTTGCGCGTGCCCCTGGCCGGTTTCTTCTTGGCCGTGCCTGCCTTCTTGCCGCGCAGGTGCAGCCCCCAGGTCACCAGCAGCCACAGATAGGACGCGGGGATGCTGTACGCAGCAAAGGCGGCCAGCGACAGCGGCGGCGCGGTGATGGAGCGCGGGTTGGCAATGGTCGCCAGCAGCTGGCGTGTGCCCGTGCCCACTTCGGGCGTGGTGTGCTGGCTGCCCGAACGTGCCATGAGCGCGCCCATGAAGGTGAAGAACTCCATGAGCAGCGCGCCAATCAGAAAACACGCGGCCAGGGCCAGCAGCTGCGCAAACGCCCGGCGGTTGCCCTTGGCCAGAAAAACGATGGCCGACACCAGCACCAGGGCGGGCAGCACAAGGACCACGGCGGGCCAGGCGGACAGGAGCAGGGGCATGGGAGTCGGTACCGGTATCAGCCGCGAAGCAACAAGAGGAGACAGAAGGACGCTGGGACGGGTGTGGCTGCGGATGATAGACGCATGCGCACCGCCCCTCGCGCCCATGGCGCCGGGCTACGGCTGCGGCTGCGGTGGCGTGGCCGGGCCTGCCATTTCGCGCAGGCGGCGGCGCAGTGCGCGGTCGCGGCGGTCTTCGGCCTCCCAGTCGGCCTTCACGCCGCGCCACAGCGCCAGCGCCATGAGCAGGATCACGGCGGTGAAGGGCAGGGCGAACACGATGGTGGCGGTCTGCACCGCCTTCACGCCCCCGGCCAGCAGCAGGCTCACGGCAATGCCCGAGATGAGCAGGCCCCAGACCACCTTGACGCGCGCGGACGGGTTCTCGTTGCCCCGGGTGCTCATCATGCCCAGCACCAACACGGCCGAGTCGCCCGAGGTGACGAAGAACACCACCACCAGCACCGTGGCCACCCCCGACATCAGCGCGCCCCAGGGCAGCGCGTGGAACAGCGAGAACAGCGCGGTGGAGACATCGGCGTTGACCGCATCGGCAATGGGCACGCCCTGCATGATCTGCAGGTGCAGCGCCGTGCCGCCAAACACCGAGAACCACACAAACGCCGCCAGCGTGGGCGCCAGCACCGTGCCCAGGATGAACTCGCGGATGCTGCGCCCGCGCGAGACGCGTGCGATGAACAGGCCCACAAACGGCGACCAGCTCACCCACCAGGCCCAGTAGAACACCGTCCAGCCGCTCACCCAGCCGCTGTCGCGGAAGGGCGTCATGCGCAGGCTCATGCGCACAAACTCGCTCAGGTAGCTGCCCAGCGTGTTGGTAAAGGTGTCGATGATCACCACCGAGGGCCCCAGCGTGAACACCGCCAGCGCCAGCAGCCCCGCGATGATGAGGTTGAAGGTGGACAGCCACTTGATGCCGCGCGCCACGCCCGACACGGCCGAGGCGAGGAACAGCACCGTGGTCACCCCGATGATGCCGACCTGCCAGGCTTCATTCACCGGCACGCCCATCGTGGCGGCCAGGCCGCTGTTGATCTGCAGCGCTCCCATGCCCAGCGATGCCGCCACGCCGAACGCAGTGGCGATCACCGCGAGCACATTGACCACCGGGCCGATGCGCTGCAGCGGCGCCCAGGGCAGGGCCATCACGGCGGTGCTGACCAGCGCCGAGCCGCCTTTGCGGAACTGAAAGAACGCAATCGCCAGCGCCACGATGCTGTACACCGCCCAGGGGTGCAGCCCCCAGTGGAAGAAGCTGTAGCGCATGGCCGCGTTGGCGGCCTCGGGCGTGTGTGGCGCGATGCCGGGCGGCGGCGTGCCGTAGTGCGAGATGGGCTCGGCCACGCCCCAGAACACCAGGCCAATGCCCATGCCCGCCGCAAACAGCATGGCAAACCACGCGCCGATGGAGAACTCGGGCTCGTCGTCTTCCTGGCCCAGCTTCAGGTCGCCGTAGCGGCTGAACGCCAGGATGAGCGCCATCACCACCAGGCCCAGCACCACCCACAGGTAGAACCAGCCGAAGTTGCGCGTGATGGCAGCCAGGGCCGTGTCGAACACGGCGCCGAGCGAGTCCGGCGCCGCCACGCCCCAGAGCACGATGGCGAGGATCAGCCCCGCCGAGATAAGAAGTTCCATGGATCACCTTTCTTCTGCTGAATCGACAAGGAGATGCGCGGCGCCTTGTGCCGGGCTTTGCCTGGCGTGCGGCGAGCGGTGTGCGAGACACGCCATGCCGCATTGGCGCTCCAGCAGCGTGCCACCGGGCACGCCCGGCGGTCAATGCGCCTGTGGCACCTGTGCGCCGTGCGCGAATGAAGCACAGGTACGCAGGTGCCGACCGCAGCGGTGGCTGCACATCTCGGAAGGAAAGACGGGCCGGCCTGGCGGATGGCAGGCCCACCGCAGGGGTGGCTTGTCACAACGCCGCATCGCAAGGATGAAGAGAAGGCCGGGCCCGGAGCCGATGCGCGCGTGGGAGCCAGCGGCGCGGCAAGGCAGGGCGTTTGCGCGGCACCGTCCGTGGACGGCGCCAGAGGGTTGGCGCAAACGGGGAAAAAGGGCGCCAGTGTAGGCAATGGCTGCGCTACGGCAGCGGCAATACCGCAGTCAAGCCAGGGGTTGTGGGCGGTGTGATGGTGCAGGGCCTGCGTTGGCGGGCGCCTGTGCATGTGCTGGCAGGGCCACAAAGTCCGCCACGGCCTGCAGCACCTCGGCCTGCTGCAGGATCTTGCGGTGGCCCAGCCCCTCGGTGGCCAGCAGCGTGGCGCCGGGGATGTGGTCGCGGTAGGCCTCGCCGTCGGCAAAGCGGTTGATGCGGTCGCCCCGGTCGTGCACCACCAGCGTGGGCAGGGCGATGCGTGGGCCCACGGCCGGGGGCTCGAACTGGCGCATCAGGATGCCTTCGCGCGCCTCGATGCGCCGCTGCATGGCCGCGCGGGTGCGCTCGGTCAGGCCAAACACCTGCGCGAACAGGCGCGTGTACTCGTGCGGCGAGGCGGGCGGCGCCAGCAGCACCAGCCGCCCGGTGGCCAGGCCCCGGCTGGCCGCGTGCGCTGTTGCATTGGCTGCGAGCGAATGGGCCACCACGGCGTGGGGCGCCGAGTCCTGCGCGTGCAGGCGGGCGGTGGTGTATTCGATGGCGCGGGCGAACTGCGGCAGGTTGCTCACGCGGCCCCGGCTGCCGCCGTGGGCGGGCAGATCCACCAGCACCGGGCGCAGGCCGCGCGCGGTCAGGGCATCGGCCAGCGGCAGCATCTGGCGCGCATGGCCGCCCCAGCCGTGCAGCAGCAGCACCGTGGGGCCATGTGGCTGGGCCTGGGGCAGGTAGAGCGTGATTTCGGCGTCTTCAAACGCCAGGCGCTCGGTGCGCCAGTGGCCGGGCGGCACGGCAGGGCGGCCGGGTTTGCGCAAAGGAAGGGGCGTGCCAAAGAGGCGCGAGGCCACGCGCACGGCCAGCGCGGGCCACAGGCGCTCGGTGGTGCCCAGCGCCAGGCGCAGCAGGCGCATGCCGGGGTGTTCACCGTAGAAGCTGGACGTGGCCTGCAGCGCGGTGGAGGGGGAGGTGTTCATGGTGGGGCTCCTGAAGGAATGGAGTGGGGCGAGCGCGGCGCCCGCTTCAGAAAAAGACCCAGTCCCGGTTGCTGCGCGGGAGGCTGGTGAGGGTGCTGCGCAGCGCCCGGATGGCGCCCGCTGCGGCCGCAATGGCGGCAATGCCCAGGATGATCAACATGGTTTTTCCTTTCTTCGCACGGTTGTGCGAAATTGGGGCATAAAAAAACAAGAGGTCTCCATGGCACACCACCGCGTCTCAGGCGGGGGAGGGGAGGTAACTCTTGACGAGGCGCGCCCAGGACGCCTCGGTGCGCTGCGCCGCCTGCGGATCGCGCAGGAAGCGAACGTCGTGCAACAGGCCCATGATCAGGGAATACATCTCGGCCACCAGCTGGTCGGGCGGCGTGTCGGGGGGCAGGTGCCCGGCCTCGATGGCCTGCAGCACCGTGCGGCGCAAGGCGGCGCGCCAGCGGGTGATTTCGGAATGCAGCAGGTCGCGCAGCTCGCCCTCGCGGTCGTCCAGCTCGAACGCGCCAGCGGTATAGATGCAGCCGGTGAAGGCCTCCACGTCGCGTGTGCGGGCAATCCAGCGGCGCATGATCTCCTGCAGGCGCGGCAGGCCCTTGGGGTGCTGCATGGCGGGCACAAACACGTCGGCCAGAAAGCGGCGGCCAAACTCTTCAATCACTGCCTTCTGCAGCGCCTCGCGCGAGCCGGCACGCGAGAACACGCCGCTCTTGGACAGGCCCACGCGGTCGGCCACGGCCTGCAGCGTGATCGACTCCAGCCCCTCGGCCGCAGCCAGGTCCAGCGCCGCGCCGACGATGGCGGCGCGGGTGAGTTCGGCTTTCTGGGTTTTGGCGTCCATGGGTGTAATTTAGCACGATTGTGCGAAACAAGGCAATCCCCGCGCTGTCAACCGGGCGACGGGTGTGGCTGGCCTCTGCCGGGCGCCGCTGGTACGCTGCGTCGCCATGGAGACAATACACACGACCCCGCCCTACATCCCCCAGATCCGCCTGTACCAGAACTGGCTGCGCGACCAGCACGGCCTGCAGTTCGACAGCTACGACGCGCTGTGGCGCTGGTCTACCACCGAGCTGGATGCGTTCTGGCAAAGCGTGTGGGACTACTTCCGGATCGAGTCGCCCACGCCCCACACCGCCGTTCTGGGCAAGAACACCATGCCCGGTGCACAGTGGTTCCCGGGTGCCCAGGTCAACTACGCGCGCCAGGCGCTGCGGCATGTGGATGCGGCGCACGCTGCGGGCCTGCCGGCCATCATCAGCCGCAATGAAAAGGGCAACCACCGCGAGCTGACCTGGCCCGCGCTGCGCCGCCAGGTCGCGTCCCTGGCGCTGCACCTCAAGGCGCAGGGGGTTGAGCCCGGCGACCGTGTGGCCGCCTACCTGCCCAACGTGCCCGAGGCCATGATCGCCTTCCTGGCCACGGTGAGCATCGGCGGTGTGTGGAGCATCTGCGCGCCCGACATGGGCACGCATGCGGTGCTCGACCGCTTCCGCCAGATCGAACCCAAGGTGCTGATTGGCGTGGACGGCGTGAGCTACGGGGGGCGCGACCACGACCGAACCGCTGTGCTGGCCGAGCTGCGAGCGGCATTGCCCAGCGTGCAGCACGCGGTGCTGCTGGGCAATCTGGATGCTTCTGTTTCGATAGCTGGTTGGGCAAGCTGGACGCGCGCAACGGCCCGAAATGACGCTGAAACTGCGGCCTTCGAGCCGATGTGGCTGCCGTTTGACCACCCGCTGTGGATCGTCTATTCCAGCGGCACCACCGGCCTGCCCAAACCCATCGTGCATGGCCACGGCGGCACGGTGCTGGTGGCGTTGCAGCTCAAGGTGCTGCACAACGACATCGGCTGCAGCTACGAGCCCAACAGCTTTGGCGAGCGCTACCACTGGTACAGCTCCACCGGTTGGGTGATGTGGAACGCGCAGCTCAGCGGCCTGCTGTCGGGCACCACCTGCGTGATCTACGACGGCAACCCCGGCGGGAGCAAGGAGCACCCGGACTGGGGCGTGCTGTGGCGCTTTGCGGCCGAGACGGGGGTGACCTTCTTCGGCGCGGGCGCGGCGTTTTTTGCCAACTGCATGAAGGCGGGCATCACGCTGGCCGACTATGGCGACCTGACGCGCATCCGCGCGCTGGGCACCACCGGCTCGCCGCTGTCGCCCGAGGTGCAGGAATGGGGCACGGCGCAGTTCGAGGCGCTGGGCACGCACGACATCTGGTGGAACAACATCTCGGGCGGCACCGACTTCTGCGGCGCCTTCATCGGCGGCAACCGAGAGATGCCGCAGGTGCCCGGCGAGATGCAATGCCGCATGCTGGGCGCTGCAGTGGAGTCGTGGGATGCGGAAGGCCGCCCCGTGCAGGACGCGGTGGGTGAGCTGGTCTGCGCGCAGCCGATTCCGTCGATGCCGCTCTACCTGTGGGGCGACAAGGATGGCAGCCGCTACCTGTCGAGCTACTTCGACATGTACCCCGCAGGTCACGGCCGCCAGCCCGGCGGTGGCGACGGCCCCGCCAGCATGGGCGCGGTCTGGCGCCATGGCGACTGGCTCAAGATCGGCGCCAATGGCGGCTGCGTCATCTACGGCCGCAGCGACGCGACTATCAACCGCCATGGCCTGCGCATGGGCACCAGCGAGATCTACAGCGCGGTGGAGGCGCTGCCCGAAGTGCTCGACAGCCTCGTGGTGGACCTGGAGTACCTGGGCCGCGAGAGCTACATGCCGCTGTTTGTGGTGCTGCGCCCGGGCTACGCGCTGGACGATGCCCTGCGCGTGCGCATCAACGGTGCCGTGCGCACCGCTTTAAGCCCGCGTTTTGTGCCCGACGACATCTTTGCCGTGGCCGAGGTGCCGCGCACCTTGAGCGGCAAGAAGCAGGAGCTGCCCATCAAGAAGCTGCTGCTGGGCCAGCCGATCGAGAAGGTGGTCAACAAGGACGCGATGGCGAATCCGGGGTGCCTGGACTGGTATGTGGCGTTTGCGGCCGAGCGGGCTGAAAAGCTACAAAATGCATAGCTATCAAGGCATGCTGGACGTGCGGTAGCGGCCATTTCTGCTTGAATTTTTGCATGGCCACACTGCTGGTACAGGCCCAAACCACTTGAGCACCAGCGGCGCTGCGGTGTGACTCCCTCTCCCCCCGTGGGAGAGGGTGGGGGAGAGGGGGCCTGTGCCAAGGCGCCGTGCCTCACCACCCCCTCTCCCCGGCCTTCTCCCGCGAGGGGAGAGGGAGTATTCAGGAGCGCCATGACCGAGCGGGGCGGTAGACGGCTGCCCCGCCCCTCGGTCTGTCAACCGTCCGTCAATCCAGCTTCGCCCCCGACGCCTTGATCAAGCGCTCCCACACCGGCCGCTCCTTGGCAATCGCTGCGGCAAACAGCGCGGGCGAGCTGCTCTGCACATCAAAGCCCATGGCCGCAATGCGCTGCGCCACGTCGGGCAGCTGCGTGGCCTTGCGCACCTCGTCCGCAATGCGTTCCAGGATGGCGGGTGGCGTGCCAGCGGGCGCGCCAAACGCCAGCCAGCCCGCCACGCGGTAGGCCTCGTCGTTCAGGCCCTGTTCGGCGAGGCTGGGCACGTTGGGCAGCGTGCCCATGCGGCGCTCGCCGCTCACGCCAATGGCCTTGAGCTTGCCCGCCTCGATGTGGGGCTTGGCCTGCAGCGCGCTGGCAAACGCGATCTGGATCTGGCCGCCCAGCAGGTCCTGCACCATGGGCGCCTCACCCCGGTAGGCCACGTGGCTCATGTCGGCGTTCTGCGTGAGGCTCATGTACGCCCCGGCCAGGTGCGGATAGGCGCCCGTGCCGTACGAGCCATAGGCCACCTTGCCCTTGTTCGCGGCCACGTACTTCAGCAGCTCGGGGCCGGTGGATACGGGCACGCTGGGGTGGGCCACCAGCACCAGCGGCGCAATCGCGATCTGGTAGATGGGCGCAATGTCCTTCTCGGGACTGTAGGGCAGCTTGGTGTACAGGAACTGGTTGGTGAGCATGGAGTTGCTCAGGCCCAGCAGCAGGGTGTAGCCGTCGGGCGCGGCCTTGGCCACCGCGTCGGTGCCGATGATGCCGGCCGCGCCGGGCTTGTTGTCGATGACCATGGGCTGGCCCAGGCCCACGGCCATCTTTTCGGCCAGCACGCGCGCCAGCACGTCGGTGGCGCCACCAGCGGCAAAGGGCACCACGATCTTGATGGGCTTGTTGGGGTAGGCCTGCGCAAAGGCCGACGTGCCGGTGAAGGCAGCGGCCAGTGCAGCGGCGCCGAGCCAGGTGCGGCGGGACATCAGGGGGTGGAAGGGCATCGGTTTGTCTCCTGTCATGGTTATAGAAACGTACTCAGCGGGCTCCGCATGCATGGTGGCGGGCCGGTGCCTGGCTGTCACGCCATGGGCTTATGCGGTCTGGGGGCTCCCTGCGGCGGGGGCGGTGGTGATGCGCACGGTCAGGGGCAGGGGCGCAAGCACCTCGCGCAGGCGGGCGGCCAGGGCGTCTGCCTGCACACCGGGGGGAACGGTCACGCGCACCGCGTTGTCGCCTTCGGTCTGCACCTCGGGGCGGGGCTGGCCTGGGGCTTCGGCGGCACACACGCCATCCACCAGCGCCTGCACCGTATGGCAGGCGGCGCGCTGGCGCAGTTCGGGCTTGTAGATCTTGCCCACGTTGGTCACGGGCATGGTCTCCAGCACCTGCACCCAGCGCGGGCGGGCCACGGCCTCGTCCACACGTTCGGCGGTGAAGGTCAGCAGTTCGGCCTCGGTCACGGCCTGTGCACCGGGCACCAGCGTGGCGTAGACCACGGGCAGCTCGCCCGCATAGGCGTCGGGCGCACCCACGGCGGCAGCAAGCTGCACGGCGGGGTGGGCGCCCAGCGCGTCCTCGATCACCTTGGGGTCGATGTTGTGGCCGCTGCGGATGATGAGGTCTTTGGAGCGGCCGCTCAGGTGCAGGCGGCCCTGCTCGTCCACAAAGCCCAGGTCGCCCGTGGCCAGCCAGCCGTCGGGCGTGAACGCCTTGGCCGTGTCAGCCGCGTCCAGAAAACCCGAGAACAGGTTGGGCGACTGGAACAGCACCATGCCCGGCTGGCCGGGTGGCAGGTCCTGGTCGGACGCATTGCCGTGTGCATCCAGCGCCACCACGCGCAGCTGGGTGTACGGCAGCCGCCAGCCCACGCAGCCTGCGGGCGCGTTGACGCCGGGCGGGGTGATGGTGGAGATGCCCGCCATCTCCGTCATGCCCAGGCTTTCGTGGATGTGCAGGCCAAACAGCCGCTCAAACCGCGCCGCCAGCTCGGGCGCCAGGATGGCTGCGCCCGTGCGGCAGTAGCGCAGCGTGGAAATGTCGGCGCCGTTCAGCGGCACATTGGCCAGCGCCGCCAGCACCGTGGGCACGGCAGACAGGTAGGTGCAGCGGTAGCGCTCCACCAGCCGCCAGTAGTTGGCAATCACCTCGCGGTTGCGGAACAGGCCGGTGGTGGGGATGATGGTCTCCACCCCCGCCGACAGTGCCGCCAGCGAGCCCGGCAACACGCCCGCCACATGGAACAGCGGGTAGCCGTTGATGCCCACGTCCTGCGGCGTGATGCCCTGCATCTGCACGCTGCCCCAGGCCGTGAACACCTGCGCGCCGTGGCTGTGGCGCGCGAGCTTGGGCGCGCCGGTGGTACCACCGGTGTGGAAGTACGCGGCGATGTCTGTGGCCGCGATGCGGCGGCCGCTCACCAGGTGGTCGCCAGGGTGCTGGTGGCGTTCGGCCAGGTCCACCACACCGGCAGGCAGCGGGCCTGCCGCGCCGGGGGCTTCCGTGTGGGGGGCCACACGCAGCACGGTGGTGAGTGTGGGCACCAGGGCGCGCAGGCGCAGCGCCTTGCTCCAGTAGCCCACATCACCTTCGGCGCCATAGGCAATCAGCACCCTGGCACCCGCCAGGGTCATCATGGCCGCGATTTTCTCGTCGGTGAGCATGGGGTTGAGCGGCTGCACGATGCCCGCCGCCTCGCCGCCCCACAGGGCCAGGTGGTATTCCAGGCAGCCGGGCAGCAGCACGGCCACGGCATCCTGCGGCCCCACGCCCAGGTGGTGCAGCAGGTTGGCCGTTTGGTGGATGCCGGTGAGCAGCTGCGCATACGACCAGCGGATGGGTTCGGCGGCAGGGTCGGCCGTGGGCAGAAAGGTGAGTGCCGTCTTGTCGCCAAACGCCGCCGCCGCGTTCACAAAAATCTCGTAGGTGCTCTGCACCGGCAGTGCCTCGGCCAAGGGCCGGGCTTCGAGCCGCTGCACGTCCTGCAGGCTGCGGATGGGGGCGGACCGGGTGAACGGGGGGTGGAGAGGCGGGAGCAGTTGCTGAGCAGGGGTCGTGGCCATGGACGCATCAGGGGGAGCAGAACAGCCATTGTTGTGGCGACAGGATTTCTTGACAATCCCATGAAGCATTGACACTCTGTATGAAAAATTTTGACAAACCACTGGCTGCCGACCGCCTGGACCTCTCGGCCCTGACCCTGCTGGTGGAGATCCTGGACGCAGGCAACCTCAGCCTGGCGGCACGCAAGCTCAAGATGAGCCGCGCCAACGTGAGCTATCACCTCGCCCAGCTCGAAAAGTCGGTGGGCGTGCAGCTGGTGCGCCGCACCACGCGGCGTGTGGAGCCCACCGAGGTGGGGCTGCGCCTGTACGACCATGGCCGCAGCATCGTCAACGAGATCCTGGCCGCACAAGAGACCATTGCCACCCTGGGCAAGAGCCTGCAGGGCCGCGTGGGGCTGAGCATGCCCGTGGGCTATGGCCAGGTGGTCATGGCCGGGTGGCTGATCGAGTTCAAGCGCCTGTACCCCGGCATCCTGCTGGAGGTGATGTTTGAGAACCGCGTGAGCGACCTGGTGCGCGAGGACGTGGACATCGCCATCCGCATCATGACCGAGCCCCCGCCCACGCTGGTGGCCCGCCCGCTGGGGGCCGTGCGCTATGTGGTCTGCGCCTCCAACGGCTATGCCCAGGCCCAGGGCCTGCCCCGGCAGCTCAGCGACCTGGGGGCGGTGCCCCTCATCTCCGCAGGGTTCATCGGCCGCGAGCTGCGCGTGGCCGCCTACCGCAACGGCCAGCGCGAAGAGGTGCTGCCCCGGCCCACGCTGCTGTCCGAGAACATGCTGTTCCTGCGCGACGCCGTGCTGGCGGGCCTGGGCGTGGGCCTGATGCCCGACTACGTGGTGCAGGACCTGGTGGACCGGGGCCAGTTGGTGACCGCGCTCGACGACTACCGCCTGAGCGTTTTCGGTACGCAGATGTTCTTGCTCTACATGCCCAACCGCTACCAGACCAGCTCGGTGCGCACGCTGATCGATTTCATCCTGGCCAAGGTGGGCGAGGGCCGCACGGCCCACCCCGGCGGCGCGCCCATAATGCCGCTGATGTCCACTGCGCGCACCCCAGCGCCCCTTTCATGAACACACCCAACCCCCCCAAACGTTTTTCGATGATCCGTGAATTCCACCTGGCGGACTGGTTCACGCTGGGCAACGCGTTTTGCGGCGTGGGGGCCCTGTTCTCGGTGATGTCGTACCTGGAGACCGGCGGCATCGTGCACATCTACTTCGCTTGCGCCCTGGTGCTGGCCGCGCTGGTGTTCGACGTGCTCGACGGCCGCATCGCCCGCTGGCGCCAGAAAAGCTCGGCCATGGGCCGCGAGCTGGACTCGTTGGCCGATGTGATCTCGTTCGGCGTCGCCCCGGCCATCATCGCCTACGGCTGCGGCATGCAGGGGCTGTACGACCGCATCGTGCTGGCCTACTTCGTGGCCTGCGGCGTCTCGCGCCTGGCGCGCTACAACGTCACCGCCGAAACGCTGTCCGAAGGCACGGGCAAGGTGAAGTATTTCGAGGGCACGCCCATCCCCACCTCCATCGTGCTGGTGGGCCTGATGGCGCTGGCGGGTGCGATGGGCGCGGTGCGCGAGCACCTGTGGTTTGGCAAGGTGCTGATCGGCGGCTTCACGCTGCATCCGCTGGTGCTGGTGTTTGCGGTGTCGGGGTCGCTCATGATCAGCCGGATTCGTATTCCGAAACTCTGATTGCTATAAAATTAGTAGCTAAAAATTTAATGCAGTTGCGCGCAGGCGGCCTTTTTTCTTCATATTTCAAGGTGCAGCCGCCCGCCGATTCACCAGCACGATGCCCGCCGCCACCAGCACCAGGGCCACCACCAACCCGGGCGTCACAGGCTCGCCCAGCCACCAGGCGCCAAACAGCAGCGCGAACACGGGCGTAAGGAACACAAACACCGAGATCTTGGTGGCCGGGTAGTGCGCCAGCATCCACATCCAGGCCAGGTAGCTCACAAACGCCCCCACCAGTGCCTGCGCCAGCAGCGAGCCCCAGGCAAACGCGCTGAACTGCCAGACCCAGGCCTCGCCCAGGCCCAGCGACAGCACGGGTAGCACCGCTGTGCTCACCGCCACTTGATAGAAAAGTTGCTTGGCTGGGGCCACACGCGCGAGCGGCGTGGTGCGGATGACCACCGTGGTCAGCGCCCACATCAGCCCGGCTGCCAGCCCGAGCAGATCGCCCAGCCAGGCCTGGGGCAGGGCGGCATTGGCAGGGCCCAGCAACCCGTCCCCCAGCGCCAGCCCCACGCCCACAAAAGCAGCAGCCAGGCCCAGCCATTGCCTGCCCTGCAGGCGCTCGCCGGGGATGAAACGCGGCAGCAGCAGCGCCACCCAGAAGGGCGAGGCATACAAGAACACCGTGAGCCGCGACGCACTGGTGTACTGCAAGCCCAGGTAGATGCACGCGAACTCGCCTGCAAACAGCGCCCCCGCCAGCAGCCCGGCGCGTGCGGCCCCGGCGGGCTCTGCCGCGGCCGACAGCCGCACACCCCGCCACAGGCACCAGGCGGCCACGGCCACCGTGGCCAGCGCAAAGCGCACAAAGGCCTGGAACACCGGAGCCACCTCGGCCACCGTGGCCTTGACCAGCACCTGCTGGAAGCCCCAGAACATGCAGCAGGCGAGCAGCAGGGAGATGGCGAGGGCGTCGAGGTGGGTTTTGCGGGCGGAAGGCATCGGGGGATTATCAAAGGGGTGCTGCGCCCGAGTGGTCGCCTGTGTGGCGCGGCCGGTTGCAACCCTGCTTTTGCGCACCCATAGCGCCGGAACAGGCACTTACACGGGCCCACGGTACACTTTGCGCCTTCTGAAACAGCTTCCCGCGCCCCTTTCCACGCCCTTCATTCATGGCCCTTACGACGGCGGCCCAGGCCCGCACCAGCTTTGACCTCAAGAGCGCCTCGCTGCCCGTGGTGGCCGTGTTGCTCAAGACCACCGACGCCGCGCAGTTTGCGGCCGATCTGGCCGAGCGCGTGGCCGATGCCCCGGGCTTTTTCGACAACGACCCGGTACTGATTGACCTGGCACCTGTGCGCGAGGCCGAAGCGCCGATCGACTTTGTCGCCATCGTGGCCGAGCTGCGCCGTCACAGCACCCTGCCCGTGGCCGTGCGTGGCGGCAGCCCCGCCCAGATGGAGGCGGCACGCACTGCAGGCCTGGCCGCAGCGCCCGACGCGCCCCCCGCCCGTGCCGAGGCGCCAGCGCCGGTACAGGAAGTGGTGCGTGAGGTGATCCGCGAGGTCGAGGTGGTACGCGAAGTGCCCATGCCCGGCCCCGGCACGGTGGTGGTGGACAAGCCCTTGCGTTCTGGCCAGCAGGTGTATGCGCGCGGCGCCGATCTGGTGGTGATGGCCGTGGTGAGTTTTGGCGCCGAGGTGATTGCCGACGGCAACATCCACGTCTATGCCCCGCTGCGTGGCCGCGCGATTGCCGGTGCGCGGGGCAACACCGAAGCCCGTATCTTTTCGACCTGCCTGGAGCCGCAACTGGTTTCCATCGCAGGTATCTACCGCACCACCGAGACCGAGCTGCCCGCCGAGGTGCGCGGAAAGCCGGCCCAGGTGCGCCTGGAAGGCGAGAAGCTCCTGATCGAGCCGCTCGCCTGAGCCCCCATTTCATTCGTACCAACCCCACAGAGAATCAGCAACACATGGCCAAAATCGTCGTCGTGACCTCCGGCAAGGGTGGCGTGGGCAAGACCACCACCAGCGCCAGCTTCGCCTCCGGCCTCGCCCTGCGCGGCCACAAGACTGCCGTGATCGACTTTGACGTCGGCCTGCGCAACCTGGACCTCATCATGGGCTGCGAACGCCGCGTGGTGTATGACCTGATCAATGTGATCCAGGGCGAGGCCAACCTGAACCAGGCCCTCATCAAGGACAAGCAGTGCGACAACCTGTTCGTGCTGGCCGCCAGCCAGACGCGCGACAAGGATGCGCTGACGCAAGACGGCGTGGAGAAGATCCTCAAGGACCTGGCCGAGATGGGTTTTGAGTACATCGTGTGCGACTCGCCCGCCGGCATCGAGAGCGGCGCGCTCATGGCCATGCACTTTGCCGACGAGGCGCTGCTGGTGACCAACCCCGAGGTGTCCAGCGTGCGCGACTCCGACCGCATCCTGGGCATGCTGGGCAGCAAGACCAAACGCGCCATCGAAGGCGGCGAGCCCATCAAGGAACACCTGCTCATCACACGCTACAACCCCAGCCGCGTGGAAGACGGCCAGATGCTGAGCCTGGAGGACATCCAGGACATCCTGCGCATCAAGCTGATCGGCGTGATCCCGGAATCGGAAGTGGTGCTGCAGTCGTCCAACCAGGGCACGCCCGCGATCCATTCGCAAGGCAGCGATGTGAGCGAGGCCTACAAGGATGTGATCGACCGCTTTCTGGGCGCCACCGACAAGCCTCTGCGCTTTATCGAGGCGGAAAAGCCCGGTTTCTTCAAACGCCTGTTCGGGAGCAAATAAGCCATGGCTTCTTTCCTCTCCTTCCTGCTCGGCGAAAAGAAAAAGACGGCCAGTGTGGCCAAGGAGCGCCTGCAGATCATCCTGGCGCACGAGCGCAACGGCCGCAATGCCTCCGAGCCCGACTACCTGCCCGCGCTGCAGCGCGAACTGGTGGCTGTGATCTCGAAGTACGTGAAGATCAACCCCGACGACCTCAAGGTGCACCTGGAGCGCCAGGACAACCTCGAAGTGCTCGAAGTCAAGATCGAGCTGCCGGACACGGTGCGTTGAAGCGCGGCGTGTCAAGTGCCGTGCGAAAGGCCCTGCCATGCTGTCCCATGTGTTCATCGGCGTGAACGACTTTGACCGGGCGATGGCGTTCTACAGCCCCGTGCTGGAGCGCCTCGGGCTGGTGCTGCGTTTTGCCGAGTCCGATCGCCCCTGGGCCGGATGGCAGACCCCCGGGGTGGCCCGCCCACTGTTCCTTGTCGGCCGGCCCTTTGACGGCCAGCCCGCCGCGCCGGGCAACGGCGCCATGAACGCGCTGCTGGCTGCTGACCGTGCCACGGTGGACGCCGTGCACGCGCTGGCCCTGCAGCATGGCGGCCGCTGCGAAGGCCCGCCCGGCCTGCGGCCCGAGTACCACGCGAACTATTACGGGGCGTACTTTCGCGACCCGGAGGGCAACAAGCTCTGCGTCTGCTGTCACAGCGACGCCTGAGCCTGCGGAACCGCTGTTGTCAGCGCGCGTGTTTGGCGAACTTGCCCGCAAACGCCTGGGCGATGTTCAGCCCGCGCTGCCCGGGCACCACGGTCCCGGTCTGTCCGGCGGCGATGGTGCCGGGCCGCTCCACCGCCAGGTAGTAGCCACAGCAGCCCGCCACCGCCATGGCACGGCCTGCCTGGGCAAAGCCCATGATGGTTGTGAACTTGAAACAGGGCTCGCGTGGGGCCGTCACGCGCAGCACGCAATCGGGGAAATGCCACTCGTCGCCCACAAACACATCGTGCTCCAGCGGGCCGTCGATGGTGAGGTTCTCGCCCACGAAACCCGGCGGCAGTGCCTCGTCAAACAGACTCACCCCACGCTCGCGGCGCTGGGCCTGCCAGAACGCGTAGTGCGCGGCAGGGTAGGCGTACACCGCCTTGGACAGGCCGCCGTGCACGCTCAGGTCGGCCTGCTCGTCCCCTGCCAGGCCCAGCGGGCCCACGGCCACGGGGCCGGTGGCGGGCGCTTTGCCGATGGCGCTGAGGATGGAACGCTCGCCCATCTTCAGGCGCCGGGCTGTGCCGATGTTCACGTGGCGCACCACCACGGGGGCGGTGGTCACAGCGGGTGCTCGGTGTAGAACTTGCCGCCGTGGTACAGCAGCGGCGATGCGCCTGCGCGGTGCTCGCAGCGCTCCACCTCGCCCACGAAGATGGTGTGGTCGCCCTCCTTGTACTGGCTGCGGTTGAAGCACTCGAAGGTGGCGGCGGCACCGGCCAGCAGCGGGGCGCCGCTGATGCCGGGGCGGTGCTCCAGCCCGGCCCAGCGGTCGATGCCGCGTGTGGCAAACCGCTCGGCCAGCGTTCGTTGGTCTGCGGCCAGCACATGGATGGCGTAGTGCGAGCCATCGGCAAAGGCGGGCATGGAGCTGGCGCCGTGCGACAGGCTCCACAGTACCAGCGGGGGCTCCAGCGACACCGAATTGAACGAGCTGGCCGTGAGCCCCACCAGCTCACCCGCCGCGTTGCGGGCGGTGACGATGGTCACGCCCGTGGCAAACATGCCCAGCGCATTGCGGAACTCGCGCGTGGAAAAGCTCGGAGGCAGGGCGAGGGCGGGGCGGGGGGGCGAGGGGTTCACGAAGGGCGGCGCCCGCAGGGGCAGCAATGGGGCAATGGAAGGGAACAACTATTATCAGGCGGCTCCCACCACCGCGCTGTTGCGGGGTTTACTGGTTCCACTGCATGGCCGTCCTTCCTACCTTCACCACCCTGGGCTCGGGCCCCACCGTGCTCATGCTGCACGACGCCGACGGCGACCACCTCACATTCGCCCCCCAGGTCGAGACCCTGGCCACCGCCGGGTACCGTGCCGTGGCCTGGGACATGCCCGGCTATGGCCGCAGCGCCCCCGTGGAGCCCTACACCTTCAAGGCACTGGCGCAGAGCTGCCTGGCCTTGATCGACGCGCTGCAGGGCGGCCCCGTGGCGCTGGTGGGCCATGGCATGGGCGCCATGGTGGCGCTGGAGGCGGCCGTGCGCGACCCGTCCAAGGTGCGCCGCCTGGTGCTGTGTGCGGGCGGGCCCGCGCTGGATGCACAGGCGGTGGAGGACTGGGTGGCGCCCCGCCTGCGTGCCCTGG
The DNA here is from genome assembly GCF_059424825.1 of Acidovorax sp. GW101-11A03. Lineage (NCBI taxonomy): Bacteria > Pseudomonadati > Pseudomonadota > Betaproteobacteria > Burkholderiales > Comamonadaceae > Acidovorax > Acidovorax sp. GW101-11A03. Next base: position 246,523 of record NZ_JBWKZU010000001.1, read on the forward strand.
AGGCGCTGGACGCCGGTGGCAGCATGGAGCAGCTGGCGCAGACATTGGTGCCCCAGTTCATCGGCACCGGCGCGTTGCCCGAAGGCGTGCGGCTGGCCAGCCACGCGCTGGCCCAGGTCTACCCGGGGGCCTACCGGCGCGCGCTGGCGGCCCTGCCCACGTTCGACCGGGGCGCCGCCGCCCTGGCGCAGCTGACCATGCCCGCCCTGCTGGTCGGTGGCGACCTGGACCGCTGCACGCCGCCGGTGGCCCTGGAAGCCCTGGCCCAGGTGCTGCCCGATGCGGCAACGCTGCGGCTGCCCCATGTCGGGCACTGGCCGCAGCTGGAGGACCCCGAGGGGTTTGACGCTGCGCTGCTGGACTTTCTGGCCCGGCGCCGCTGGCTGCACTGACCAGCGGGTGGCTGCCGCCCGGGCAGGGACCGGCCGCTGCGTGCTGGCATGATCGCCGCCTCGGATGTGACCCCTATGCTGTTTGCCCTCAAGAAAATCCTGTCTGCACTGCTGATGCCGCCGGTGTTCAGCATCCTGCTCGCGTTTGTGGGCCTGTGGCTCGCGCGTTACCACCGCCGCACGGGCATGGCCGTGGTGGTGCTGTCGCTGTTGTCTGTGCTGGCGCTGTCGTGGCCGCCCGTGGCCGATGCGCTGGTGCGCAGCCTGGAGCGCCACCCCGCCGTGGCGCCCAAACAGCTGCCTCAGGCGCAGGTCCAGGCCATTGTGGTGCTGGGCGGCGGGGCCGACACCGTGGCCCCTGAGTACGGGGTGGACGTGCTCAGCCGGGGCGCCCGCGAGCGGGTGCGCTACGCCGTCTACCTGCAGCAGCAGACGGGGCTGCCCATCCTGGCCACGGGGGGCTCGACGGGGGGCATGCGCGCCGAGGCGCTGGTGATGAAGGACGTGGTGGAGCGCGAGTTCAAGGGCCGGGTGCGCTGGACCGAGGTGGAATCGCTCGACACCCGCAGCAACGCCGAAAAATCGGCCGTGCAGCTCAAGGCGGCGGGTATCGAGCGCATTGCACTGGTGACCCATGCCTGGCATATGGTGCGCGCAACGCGCGACTTTGAGCGCGCCGGGCTGCAGGTGCTGCCAGCTCCCATGGGCTTCAAGGGCGGTCAGGCGCGCAAGCTGTACCGGCTGCTGCCCCGGGCCTCTGCGCTGGCCGACAGCAGCCTGGCGCTGCATGAATGGCTGGGCATCCTGGCCCAGCACTGGTCGCTCGATCGCTGACGCGATCAGGCTGCGGCAGGCGCCGTCAGAAAGCGGCTGGCCGCCGCCACGGCCTGCGCATCATTCTGCACCGCTCCCGGTGGCCCGCCCTTGCCCCACAGTGCGCCGCCCCAGGTCATCGACAGAAACTGCGCGCACAGCGCCACCGAGTCGATCATGGGCTGGGCCTTGGTGCGGTCGCCGCTGGTGGTGATCAGTGCCAGCGTCTTCGCGCCCATGGGTTCCTTGAAGGCCAGGCCGGGCACGCGCATCCAGGCGCTCCAGTGGTCCAGGTAGGTCTTGAGCGGCGAGGGGATGCTGTACCAGTAGACCGGGGCCACAAAAACGATGTGTGTGGCCGCCAGGGTGGCGCCGAGCAGGGTTTTCATGTCGCCCTCGGGCGGCGCGTAGGTGCCGGAGGTGTGGCGCTGGTCCACAAAAGGCGGCAGGTCCATGCGGGCCAGGTGGTGCCAGGTTTGTGGGGTACTCGCTGGCAGTGCGGCGGCGGCTTGCCGGGCCAGCCATTCGGTGTTGCCGACATGGCCCGGTTCGCGGGTGGAAGTGGTGAGGAACAGGTAGTGAGCAGCGGTGGGTGTGGTCATGGCGCCATCGTAGCGCTGGCCTGCACGGGCTGAAGGTACGCCAGGCACAGCGCGACCAGTGCATCCTCAAACTCTGCGCTGTCCAGCAGCGGCGACTGCTCCAGCGACGCGGCCCGCACCGCCCCCATGAAGGCGCGCGTGAGCACGAACAGCTGCGCGGCCGACGGCGCTTGCAGATGGTGCTCGTCGGCCATGCGCTGCAGGTGCAGGGCGATGCGTTCGCTGCTGCCCCGCACCGACACCAGCATGGTCGCGCGGTAGTCCTGCTTCCACGACAGGCGGGCGAGAGCCCGCAGCTCCTGCGGTCCGCCGCCAAACGCCTGCAGGTAGTGGCGCACATAGCGGCGCACCTGCTGCTCGGGGGGCCAGCCCTCGGTGCGCGCCTGGGCCAGCAGCGCATCCAGCTCCAGCATCACGCGGTCGCAGTGCTGGTCCAGCATGGCCACCAGGATGGCCTCCTTGCTCGGAAAGTACTGGTAGAGCGAGCCCACGGACACACCTGCCAGTTCGGCAATGCGGTTGGTGGTCAGGGCGCCCTCGCCCTGCGTGGCCACGATGCGGGCCACGGCTTCAAAGATGGCATCCACCGTGAACTGAGAGCGTTCCTGCCGGGGGGTGCGTCTGGGGGGTGAAACGGCTTTTGACATGGGCAAATCTGAGCGCAAAGCGAGTAGCCGGCCAAGCCGGACCGACCTATTCTGCCGCCATCCAACCACCCAACCCACCACCTGGAGAACCCCGCCATGAACGACACCAGCCAACTCGCCTTGGGCGCCACTGCCCTGGGACTTGCCGGCACCTGGGTGTGGCGCCAGCGCCCGGCCCTGCGCACCCTGCACCGGGGCAGTGCCCTGGCGCTGGCCCTGTTCCTGGTGGCGCATGTGCTCGGGCATTTGGCGGGCCTGGCGGGGGTGGCCGCGCACCAGGGGGTGCTGGAGGTGCTGCGCAGTGTCTACCGGCAGCCCGTGGTCGAGGGGTTGCTGCTGGCGGGCGTGCTGTTCCAGGCGGTCAGCGGCCTCACCTTGCTGTGGCGTGGCTGGCGCCAGTGCCGAGGTGCCGTGGCGTGGGCACAGGCGGTGTCGGGGGGCTATCTGTCACTGTTCCTGCTGATCCATGTGACGGCGGTGCTGGTGGCGCGCCTGTATGGGGTGGATACCAACCTGCAGTTTGCGGCGGCGGGCATGCACCGGCCACCCTGGCAGTGGTTCTTCGGGCCGTACTACTTTCTGGCGGTGCTGGCGCTGTGCACCCATGTGGGCTGTGCGCTTTACTGGAACCTGCCCCCCAGGCTGCGCGCCCCGGTTCTGGCGGCGGCCCTGGTGGTGGGGGTGTTGCTGGCGGCCACGTTGGTGGTGATGCTGGCGGGGGTGCCTCCGGTGCAGGGCGCCGGTGGCTGGCTGACGGGGGCCACCCTGCCACCGGAGTGAAACCGTGCGCCCATGGCGCAGCGTGTTCGCCGATCAGGCCGCCTTGGCCGTCAAGGTGCGATGGCCCTGTTCCATGCCGCAGAACCCGAAGTTCATTGCTGGCACCTGGCCGCTGATCAGCTCGGCCAGCGCCTTGCCCGAGCCTGCACCGTGCGTCCAGCCCAGCGTGCCATGGCCTGCGTTCACCCATAGCTTGCCCACGCGCGTGCGGCCGATGAACGGGATGTTGGTGGGCGTGGCCGGGCGCAGGCCGGTCCAGTACTGGGGGTTGCCGCCTTCCTCGGGGGTGCGGGTGTCGCACACGCCGGGCAGGATGGCTTCGATGCGGCGCGAGAGCATGTGGCAGCGGGCGCGGGCCAGGGAGCTGTCGAGTGTCAGGTCCCAGCCGTTGAGCTCGATGGTGCCCGCCACGCGCAGGAAGTTGCCCAGGCGGCTCATGGCGATCTTCTTGCCGTCGTCGATGGTGGAGACCATGGGCGCGCCCTCGGGCTTGAGCAGCGGGAAGGTCGCGCTGTAGCCCTTGCCGGGGTAGATGGGCAGATCCACGCCCACGCTGCGCAGCAGCGGCGCGCTGTAGGAACCGCAGGCCACCACGACGGCATCGGCCTTCAATATAAAGTCTTTTTTGCCTCCACCGCCCGGCTGGTGTGCCATGACAGCTACAGAATCAATAGCATTGCCGATCTTGTTCAGGCGCAGCACATCGTGGCCGTACAGGAACTGCGCGCCCCGTGCCGCGCAGCGGCGCGCCAGCTCTTGCGTGAAGACACGCGCATCGCCGCTTTCGTCGGTGCTGGTGTAGGTGCCGCCAGTGATCTTGTCGCCGTAGGCCTTGAAGGCGGGCTCGATCTTGAGCAGCTCGTCGCGGCTCACCAGGCGGCGCTGCACGCCATGCTTGCGCATCAGCTCCACGGCGTGGCCTGCGGCGTCGAACGACTTCTGGTCGGTGTAGAAGTGGGCAATGCCGCGTTCGAGCCGGTTGTATTCAATTCCGGTGGTGCTCACCAGGTCCTTCAGCGCCGCATGGCTGTAGGCGCCCAGCGCCACGATCTGGGCCACATTGCGCTCGAACGCCGCGTCGTTGCACTGCGCGAGGAACTGCAGGCCCCAGCGCCATTGCTGCCAGTCCATCTGCGGGCGAAACAGCAGCGGCGCCTCCTTGTCGAACATCCACTTGAGCGCCTTGAGCGGCGCCTCGCGGTTGGCCCAGGGCTCGCAGTAGCTCACCGAGATCTGCGCCGCGTTGGCAAAGCTGGTTTCGAGCGCCGCATCGGGCTGGCGGTCGATCACGATGACTTCGTGACCGCGTTCCAGCAGGTGCCAGGCCGTGCTGATGCCGATGATGCCGGCGCCGAGAACAATGGTTTTCATATGCGGAATGCCTTGTGAGCCTTTGCGTGCCACACGCCCCAGTGCGGGACACGATGGGGCGCAGTGTGCGCGACATTGCATTCAACTAAAAGCAAAATTAAACTTACTCCAAAAACATCAGAGTGCCTAATAAAGTGCGCACTCTGGCACCGCCTTGTTGGAGACCCATGCCATGAGCACCTACGACCCCGCCGCCCTGGAATGCCTTGCCGCCATCGTTGAAGAGGGTGGCTTCGAGCGCGCTGCGCAGCGCCTCAACGTCACGCAGTCGGCCGTGTCGCAGCGCCTGCGCGCGCTCGAAGCGCAGGTGGGCTCGGTGCTCATCGTGCGCAGCCGGCCATTGCGGCCCACGTCGGCGGGGCAACTCTTGCTCAAGCACACGAAGCAGATGCGCCTCTTGCGCGCCGACCTGGAGCGCGATCTGCAGGAGCTGGCGCCCAGCGCGCCTGGCGGTACGCGCGAGGACGAGCGCATCTCGATTGCCATCAACGCAGACAGCATCGCGACCTGGGCCATGGGCGCGCTGCACGACCTGGTGCGCGAACGTCTGCCGCTCGAAATCATCGTGGACGACCAGGACTTCACGCAGGAATGGTTGCGTTCGGGCCAGGTGCTGGGCTGCGTGACCACGCTCAAGCAGGCGCTGCGCGGCTGCAAGATGGTGCCGCTCGGGGCCATGCACTACGTGGCCGTGGCCTCGGCCAGCTATGCCGAGCAGCATCTGCCGCAAGGGCTCACGCCGCACAACTTCCGCGACGTGTCGTTCCTGTCGTTCAACCGCAAGGACGACATGGCGGCCGAGTTTGTGGCGCGCGCCTTCGGGCTCAAGCGCGTGGCGCTCAACCACCTGTTCGTGCCCGGCTCCGAGGCCCAGATGCGTGCCGTGGCCGCAGGCTGGGCTGTGGGCGTGGTGCCCGAGCTGCTCGCGCGGGGCGCGATTACCGACGGCAGCATGGTGGACCTGGCGCCCGGTCGGTCCCTGCCCATCCAGCTCTACTGGCATTGCTGGAACCTGGAGTCCGAACTGCTCGATGCGCTGTCGGCCGCGCTGACCGGTGCCGCCGCCCAGTCGCTCGTGTCCTGAACGCACCTGCGTGCACTCCCTCAGCGCACGGTGGAAGGCACACTTTATGCTGGTTAAAACGTGAACGGCGTAGTTGCATTGCAACTTAGTCATTTATTTTTTTACCGCAATGTATAAAATATAGGCCATGCAAACCCAGCCCCCCAAAGTCTCGTTCAAGGAGCAGATGCACCAGGCGCGCGAGGAGGCCATCCTCCAGTCGGCCTGCCGTCTGCTGGGCGAAAAGGCCTTTGACGCCATGACCATGGACGATGTCGCCAATGCCGTGGGCATTGCGAAGGCCAGCCTGTACAAGCACTTCTGCAGCAAGGAAGAGCTGTGCAGCGCCGCCATGGTGCAGATCCTGGGGCGTGTGCAGACCTACCTGGCAGGCCTGCCCGCTGAGATGCCGCCCCTGGACAAGCTGCGCGCCCTGGTGCGCTGGTCGCTGGAGCGCCTGCTGACCAACGAGATGCCACTGCTGCCCAGCCGCAACTCCACGCTGCGTGCGGTGCTGATGGCCAACAAGGACTACCTCAACGGCCTGGTGGGCGTGAGTGACCAGATCGGCGAATGGATCACCGAGGCCCAGGCCCAGGGCGGGATCAGCCCCAGCCTGCCGCCCATCGTGGTGCTGTACACCCTCTATGCCCGCGCCTGCGACCCGGTGGTGAGTTTTCTCAAGGAAAGCGGCCAGTATTCGGACGCGGAGATCGTGGACCTGGTGGTGCGTACCTGTTTTGACGGGTTGGCGGCGCGTTAAGCCATTCCCTGGGCTCACCTGACAAACAAGAAAGCCCGGCATGCCGGGCTTTCTTGTTTGTGGGGACAACCCCGGGGATCACTTGGGAAGGATCACCTTGTCCACCACGTGGATCACGCCATTGCTGGTGAACACATCGGCGGCCGTGATGTTGCTGGTGCGCATGTTCTGGTCAGTGATCACGAGGCTGGAGTTGATGGTGAACGTCTGGCCCTGCACGGTGGTGATGGCAGTATTCACGGGCACTTCGGCCTTGAGCACGCGTGCGGACACCACATGGTAGGTCAGCACCTTGGTCAGCAACGCGGTATTGGCCAGCAGCTCGGCCTTGCTCACGCCCAGTTCGGTCAACAGGGCGGCAAAGGCGGCATTGGTGGGGGCAAACACCGTGAACGGGCCGGTGCCCTGCAAGGTGGTCACCAGCCCTGCAGCCACCACGGCCTCGACCAGGATGCTGAAGTCCGGCAGGGCCGAAGCCGTGGCGACGATGTCCTTGTCGGCGGGTAGCAGCACCTTGTCCACCAGATGTACCACGCCGTTGCTGGCCTGGATGTCGGTGCTGGTGATGGTGCTCATGCGGTTGCGGCCGTCGGTGATCTTGAGGCCGTTGTTCGACTCGATCTTGAAGAAGCCGCCTGACACCGGTGTGATGGCCTTGCCCAGCGGCACATCGGCCCGCATTACCTTGCTGCCCAGCACGTGGTAGGTCAGCACGGCGGTCAATAGGGGCTTGTTGGCCAGCAGCGCTTCCTTGGTCACGCCCAGCTCGGTCAGCAGCGCCGCAAAGGCGGCGTTGGTGGGGGCAAACACGGTGAGCATGCCGGTGCTCAGGGTGTTGGCCAGCCCGGCAGCCGTGACGGCCTCGACCAGGATGCTCAGGTCGGGAGTGTTCTGCGCCAGTTCGACGATGTTGCGCTGGGGCTCGTCATCGCTGCCCCCACAGGCTTGCAACAGGGTGGTGCCCGCGCCCAGGGCGGCGGCCATCAGCACGGTGCGGCGGTTGAATGCGGTGTTCATGGGTCGCTCCTCTCGGTATCGATGGAAATGACACGCCAGGATGGGCGCGGAGCGAATTTATAACCAATCGGTGCAAAAGTAAACCAATCAGTTATTTGTGGACCGATTGGTATTGGATGGGCAAAAAAATGCCCTGCGCAGGCAGGGCGGATGCAGCGGGACGGGAGAGCTCCCGGCGAGGGAGCCCGGCCAGTCGCTCAGCGCACGATCAAAAGAGGCACCTTGCTGTGGGCCAGCACCTGGGTGGTGACCGAGCCCATCACCAGCGTGGCAATGGCGCCATGGCCATGCGAGCCCATGACCAGCAGATCGAACTTGCCGGTGTCGGCCACCTTGGCAATGGTTTCGCCCACGGTGCCCACCTTGACGCTGCGCTTGGCATCCACGCCATGGCGGCCGAGGAACTTGCAGACGGGCGCGAGGATTTTTTCGGCCTCTTCGGCGTGGTAGGCGTCCACCACTTCCTTGCCCAGGGCCGCGCGGGCGCGGGCGGGCAGCGGGGCCTGCACGGTCAGTACGGTGTAGGTGTGGGTGCCGCCCAGCAGTTCTTCGTGGGTGGCCAGGTAGGCCAGCATTTTCTTGGTGTAGGCGCTGCCATCGACAGCAAGCAGGATGTTCATGGTGTTCTCCGAGAAGGGATAAGGCAGACTACTCTGCGCAGGTGCCTGTTGTCTTGACCTGGGTCATGCTTTTTTGTCCGGCGCGTGGCGAATTCACAAGAACCGCGCGCTGGATCATACGGTGACCGTCCAGCAAGGCCGGAAGGTGGCCTGTTCCCCCTTGCGGGCATAGCCCAGCGGGTTGGCGACCACGCGGCACTTCCAGGCAGAACCATCACCGTGCGCGCCTTCCACGAGGTAGTCGCTGGGCGCGTGCAGGTGGCCATGCAGCCACAGCTGCGCATGGGGCAGCAGGTGGTCCAGAGCGTTGCAGAAGCCCGCCGTGCCGGGCACCAGGCCATAGCGGGGGTCGGCACTTTTCAGGCTGGGCGCAAAGTGGGTGACGGCCACCGTCGGCCCATCAAACGGCTGCTGCAGTGCGGCGGCCAGCCACTCCTGGCAGGCCAGGGCCTGCTCGCGCAGGGGTTCGGCCAGGAACGGCCCGCCATGCCGCGTGCCGCCGGTCTTGCGCAGGTAGAAGTTGGCGGCGCGGAAGGCTTTGTCGCGCAGCTTCAGCCGCCGGGCCAGGTCGGTGCTGCCCTCGTGGTCGGCCAGGGCGTCAAAGTCGCTCCAGAGCGTGGTGCCCACGAAGCGGACGCCCTGCAGCACCATGGTTTCGCGCTCCAGCCAGACGATGCCCAGGCGGTCGCAGGTCTGGCGCAGGCGCAGGTGGGCGGCGTCGAAGTCCTGTGCGTCGTATTCGTGGTTGCCGGGCACAAACAGCACGGGCGTGGGCCAGCCCGCGTGCTGGGGCAGCGGAGAAAAGCGCGCCAGGCCAAAGTCGTCGTCGGCCAACTGCGAGCCAGGCTGGTAGGAGCCCACATCCCCCGCCAGCACCAGCAAGTCGGCACCGGGGGCGGGTTCGGGAACAAAGTGGGGATGGGCCTCCAGGTGGAGGTCGGACAGGAGCTGGATGTTCATGCAGCACGCAGTCTACGGGCTCTCCTGCTCCGGGAAGGTGCGCCGCGCAGAACGCGCCAGTGCATGCAGCAGCCAGGTCATGGCCGCCTGCTGCGGGCCCCGGCGCCGCCATAGCGCGTCCACGTGCACCGGGGGCACATCCAGCGGCAGGGCCCTTTGCACCAGCTTGTCGGCAATGCCGGTCACGGGCACAAAGTGGCGTGGCAGCACGGTGAGCAGGTCCGAGCCCGACACCACGCGCCCCGCCGTGAAGAACTGGTTCACGGTGATCACCACCTTGCGCTCGCGCCCCAGTGAGGCGAGGGCCTCGTCAATGAAACCAAAGGGTCGGCCCGAGAAGCTGACCAGCATGTGGCGCGCCTGGCAGTAGGCGTCCAGCGTGAGAGGGGCATCCGCCAGCGGATGCCCTTGGCGCATCACGCACACATATTCGCCGTCGTAGAGGCGGCGGCTCTCAAACGCCACCACGCCGCCCGACTGAGCGCGGGCCGTCAGATCGGCCAGTGCAGCCGGGAAATAGCCCACGGCCATGTCGGCGGCTTCTTCGTCCAGCAGACGGCGCGGGTCGCGCGTGGTCAGTGGCAGCACGCGGATGGCAATGCCGGGCGCTTCGCGCTCAATGATCTCGACCAGGGCAGGCACCAGCGTGGCGGCCGTGGCATCGGCCATGGCCAGCACAAAGGTAGATTCGGCGGTGGCCGGGTCGAAAAGGCCTGGTGCCAGGGACTCCTGCAGATGGGCCAGCGCCTCACGCACTGGGGGCCACAGTGCCAGCGCCCGGGGCGTGGGCTCAACCCCCTGGCCGCTGCGCACCAGCAGCTCATCCCCCAACACCTCGCGCAGGCGCCGCATGGCGTTGCTCACGGCGGGCTGGGTGATCGAGAGCTTGTGCGCCGCGCGGGTGAGGCTGCGCTCCGCCATCACTTCGTCGAAAACGCGCAGCAGGTTCAGGTCCAGGGTGCGGAAGTTCAGGGGTGTCATGGTTGGTCATCACCATTGTGAATATCCATGATTCAAAATATAAACTTGAACATGCAAAGGGTAAACCCTAATATCACCCCATCGCCCGGCAATCTCGCCACAAGCGTTAGAAAAGGGAAACCGAAATGACCGCCTTTGCACACGTTGAATACCCCACCGAACACCCCGGCGTTGTCCGCGCCGAAAACGCCGCTGCAGCCCTGAAGGGCGCTGCTGCCCGCTTTGATGGCGCCCGCGGCGCTGCCTCCCTCCTGCTCGCGGCCGTGGTGTCCGCACTGCTGGTGGTGGCCAACCAGGTGATCGACACCTGGAGCGAAGGCCACCTGCTGGCCGCCTGGATGGTGCTGTGGCTGGTGGCGTTTGCCGCCTTGGCCCTGCTCACCGCCCCCGCACGCCGCGCTGGCGTTGCCCTGCGCGCTGGTGTGCAGGCATGGGCCGAGAGCCGCCGCCGTGCTGCTGAAGATGAGCGTACCTGGCAAGTCGCCATGAAGGACCCCCGCATCATGGCCGAACTGAACCACGCCATGGGCATCCCCACGGTGGAAGACATCCGCAAGTACTACTGACCACCGAACCCGCCGCACTGGTGGGCGGCGAGGAAGCAATTCATTGAAAGCCGTGGCCTGCCACGGCTTTTTTTATGCCTTTTTCCTGGCAACTGGGGCTTGTCGTGCCCCGCAAGCCAGGCGCAAAAAAGCCGCTCTGCCAGAAAGCAGAGCGGCTTTGAAGGGAAAGCTTCTTAGGTACTGGTACAGCAATATCAGGCTGCCAGACGCTTTTCCAGAGCGGCCTTGGTGTTCAGCAGGGCCTGGGGCAGGTGGTACGCCAGCTGCTGGAAGTGCGCATCGTGCAGCTTGAACTCCTCGGCCCAGGCGGCCTTGTCGATGCTGGTCACGGCGTCGAACTGCTGGGCGCTGAAGTCCAGGCCCGTCCAGTTGATTTCGGCGTACTGCGGGGCCACACCGAACATGGTTTCCTGGCCCTGGGCCTGGCCTTCGATGCGGTCGATCATCCACTTGAGTACACGCATGTTGTCGCCATAACCGGGCCAGACAAACTTGCCCGCCTCGTCCTTGCGGAACCAGTTCACGCAGAACACCTTGGGCAGCGCCTTGCCGGTGGCGGCGATCTTGCCTTCCATGCTGAGCCAATGCGCGAAGTAGTCGCTCATGTTGTAGCCGCAGAAAGGCAGCATGGCGAACGGGTCGCGGCGCACCACGCCCTGGGCGCCGAAGGCGGCAGCGGTGGTTTCGGAACCCATGGTGGCGGCCATGTACACGCCTTCCGTCCAGGTGCGGGCTTCCGTCACCAGCGGCACGGTGGTGGAGCGGCGGCCGCCGAAGATAAAGGCATCGATGGCCACGCCGTTGGCGTCATCCCACTGGGTGTCCAGCGCGGGGTTGTTGGTGGCGGCCACGGTAAAGCGCGAGTTGGGGTGGGCCGCCTTGGCGCCGGTTTCCTTGGCGATCTGGGGCGTCCAGTCCTTGCCTTGCCAGTCGATCAGGTGGTCGGGCAGCTTGCCCGTGTCCTTTTCCATGCCTTCCCACCACACGTCGCCGTCGTCCGTCAGGGCCACATTGGTGAAGATCACGTCCTTGTCCAGGCTGCGCATGCAGTTGGGGTTGGTGTGCATGTTGGTGCCGGGGGCCACGCCGAAGTACCCGGCTTCAGGGTTGATGGCGTACATCTTGCCGTCGGCATGGGGCTTGATCCAGGCGATGTCGTCACCGATGGTGGTGACCTTCCAGCCCGCAAAGCCCGCCTCGGGCGGCACCAGCATGGAGAAGTTGGTCTTGCCGCAGGCGCTGGGGAAGGCCGCTGCCACGTGGTACTTCTTGCCCTCGGGGTTGGTCACGCCCAGGATGAGCATGTGTTCGGCCAGCCAGCCCTGGTCGCGGCCCATGGTGGACGCGATGCGCAGTGCCAGGCACTTCTTGCCCAGCAGCGCGTTGCCGCCGTAGCCCGATCCGTAGGACCAGATTTCGCGCGTTTCGGGGTAGTGGACGATGTACTTGACCTTGGGGTTGCAAGGCCAGCTGGTGGTGTCCTTTTCGCCTTCAGCCAGCGGCGCGCCCACGGTGTGCATGCAGGGCACGAACTCGCCTTCCACGCCCAGCACGTCGTACACGGCCTTGCCCATGCGGGTCATGAGGCGCTGGTTCACGGCCACATAGGCGCTGTCGGTCAGTTCCACGCCGATGTGGGCAATGTGGCTGCCCAGCGGGCCCATGCTGAAGGGCACCACGTACATGGTGCGGCCCTTCATGCAGCCGTCAAACAGGGGCTGCAGCGTGGCGCGCATCTCGGCGGGGGCCATCCAGTTGTTGGTGGGGCCGGCGTCTTCCTTGGCGGCCGAGCAGATGTAGGTGCGGTCTTCCACGCGCGCCACGTCCGATGGGTCAGACCAAGCCAGGAAGCTGCCCGGGCGCTTGGCGGGGTTGAGCTTCTTGAAGGTGCCAGCATCGACCAGCTGCTGGCACAGGCGGTCGTACTCTTCCTTCGTGCCGTCGCACCAGTAGATGCTCTCGGGCTTGCACAGGGCGGCCATATCGGCCACCCAGGCGAGCAGCCGGGCGTTTTTGACGTAGGACGGGGCGTTGAGATTCAGGCCCTGCATGGTGGGTGCGTTCATCGGGGGAGCTTCCTAAGTTGAAAAACAGTTTTTTCAAAGGAAGCGGACCGGGCGGAACGCGGCAAGGCCTGGCGCAGTTGCGGTGCTGAGCGCTGCCTTTGAAAAAACGGCTTTCGTGCTCAGTCGGCGGGCGGGAGCGTGTGTCAGCCCCACGGTGTGGAGGCTATTCCACGGAATCCGCGGGTCGGCTGGGATGTCAATTTTATGAATCTGCCGCCGGTTTGTCTGTCAGACAGGGGTCAAAACCATGCAAAAAAAGCATGAGGTTATGCATCTAGAGTCCGTGCCGCTCACGTACCGACCGGGCTGCCTTTCCACCGCTCGTAGCCACTCTTGCGCAGCGCGCAGGCCGGGCAGGTGCCGCAGCCGTAGCCCCAGGCATGCAGCGTGTCGCGCACGCCGTGGTAGCAGGTGTGCGAGTCGTTCACGATCAGATCGACCAGTGCCTGCCCACCGAGCGTCCGGGCCAACTCCCAGGTCTCGGCCTTGTCCAGCCACATCAGCGGGGTATCGAAGGTGAAGCGCTGTCCCATGCCCAGGGACACGGCCACTTGCAGGGCCTTGAGCGTGTCGTCGCGGCAATCGGGGTAGCCCGAAAAGTCGGTCTCGCACATGCCGCCCACGAGGGTGTGCAGACCCCGCCGGTAGCCCACGGCCGCTGCCAGCTGGAAGAACAGCAGGTTGCGCCCCGGCACAAAGGTGTTGGGCAGGCCGGCGGCGGTCATCTGGATCTCGGCATCGCTGGTCAGCGCGGTGTCGCTGATGTGGCCCAGCACCGCCAGATCCAGCATGTGGTCGTCACCCAAGCGGGCGTTCCACTGCGGAAACCGCGCGCGCAGCGATGACAGCACCGTCTGCCGCGCCTGCAGTTCGATGTGGTGGCGCTGGCCGTAGTCGAAGCCGATGGTTTCCACATGGGCGAAGTTTTCCAGCGCCCAGGCCAGGCAGGTGGTGGAGTCCTGGCCTCCAGAAAAAAGAACAAGCGCGTGTCCGGGTCGCATGGGGGGCTCCTGGTCAAAGGGGGAACAGGGAAGGCGGGGGCAAAAAAAAGCCCCGCAGCGCGGGGCGTTTGGCAGCCTTGCGTGCGGATCAGGCCATGAACACGGCGATGAAGGCCAGCAGGAAAATCAGCACGCCACCGACCACGGGGAGCACCAGGGGCATCATGGGCACAACGTTTTCCACGGGATCGTGCGCTGCGGTCTGAGGGGCGTGAGAAGTGTTGTGGTCGGACATGATGGGGCTCCAGATGCTGAAAACTTGCGCAATTCTAGCCGCCTGCATGCCAGGGCGGCCAGCAGGCCATATAGGGGTCACATCAGCGCGGCCTCCATGCCTGCCGCGCGCAGCCGCTCCAGCACCTCGTCCACATGGGCCTTGCTGCGGGTTTGCAACACCAGTTCAATCTCGACGTTCTGCGCGGCCAGCATGGTGAAGGCGCGCTGGTGGTGCACCTCGCCGATGTTGGCGCCCGCGTCGGCCACGGTGGCTGTGATGCGTGCCAGCACCCCCGGCACGTCACGCGCGCTGACCTTGATGCGTGCGAGGCGGCCAGACCGCACCATGCCGCGCTCGATGATGGCTGCCAGGAGCAGCGGGTCGATGTTGCCGCCACACAGCACCAGGCCCACGCGCTTGCCCCGGAAGCGCTCGGGGTAGCGCACCAGCGCCGCCAGGCCAGCAGCCCCTGCGCCTTCCACCAGCGTCTTTTCAATTTCCAGCAGCATCAGCACGGCCTGCTCGATGTCGCCTTCGTCCACCAGCACCAGGTCGTCCACCAGGCGCTTGACGATCTCCTGAGTGATCTTGCCCGGCGTGCCCACGGCAATGCCCTCGGCGATGGTCGAGGTGCCCTGCGGGTGGTGCGTGCCCTTCACCGCGTTGACCATGGCCGGGAAGCGCGCGGTCTGCACGCCCACGATCTCGATGCCTGGCTTGATCGCCTTGGCGGCCGTGGCCACGCCCGAGATCAGCCCGCCGCCGCCCACGGCGATCACCAGCGTGTCCAGGTCGGGCACGGCCTGCAGCATCTCCAGGCCCAGCGTGCCCTGGCCTGCGGCCACGCCCTCGTCGTCGTAGGGGTGCACAAAGGTCAGGCCCTGCGCATCGGCCAGCGCGTAGGCGTGGGCGCGGGCTTCCTCCAGCGTGTCGCCGTGCAGCACCACCTCGGCGCCAAAGCCGCGCGTGCGCTCCACCTTCACGGCGGGCGTGAAGCGTGGCATCACGATCACTGCGCGCAGGCCCAGGCGCTGCGCGTGATAGGCCACGCCCTGCGCATGATTGCCCGCGCTCATGGCCACCACGCCCCGGGCGCGTTCGTCCTCGGACAGCAGCGTGAGCCGGTTGCAGGCGCCACGTTCCTTGAACGAAGCGGTGAACTGCAGGTTCTCGAACTTGAGGAACACCTGCGCGCCCACGATCTGCGAGAGTGTCTTGGATTCGACACAGGGGGTGTCCAGCACCTGGCCTTGTAGGCGGGTGGCGGCGTCGCGGATGTCTTGAAGGGTCAGCATGGCGCCATTGTGGCGCACGGCTGCATAGGGCCGCTACAGGGTTGCACAGGGGGCGTGGACTGGCATCGGTTGGCTTTACTGCGGACTATTGGAATTAGGAAGGCCGTTACCACATCCAATAGGCACTGATAGCTATAAAACCATAGTGTTCAGACTCAAAGTGCGTGCCCTGAGTCACTCTTTCCCTGCAGAAGATTCTGCCCTAACCGCCGTCAGCTCAACGGTGACGAGCGCCAGCCCTGCGAGGCCTTGCCCGCGTGACGGGGTACCACCACCCCATGGCCAGCTTCAGCACTTGCAAGCAGGACAAGCACAACGGAAGCTGTGTTTCTCGAAAACTTTGACTGCCGTAACAACGCCGATGTGATCTGCTGGACGCCGCCGTGCCTCCGCCAGTTGCCCTGGGTTTGTGCGTTGGCCTCCTGCAAAGCTGCCGGGGTTTGCCCGATGGCGTGGTGTTTTCCAGCCTGAGCCCACCCTAGAAGCAGGCGTGTGCATCGCGCAAGCCGAAGTCCATGCTATGGGCGTTGCAGCAGGCCTGCACACAGGGGCATGTGCCCGGCACGCTCTATGGCCCTGCTACCTCTGCTTGATGGGCACGGCTGGGCGTCAGAAGTGGGAAGAATCGGCGCGATGCGACGCTGGGTACCCCGGCAGCAGCGCCAAAGCGATTCAGCCATTGCGCCATCTGCTTGAAGGTGGAGTGGCGCATGGGTGCAGCGCGGCATGGCATGCCGGGCTTTTGATCAAGACGACTTACGGGTTTTCGGTCGATTTCTGGCGGCTCGGCCTGTCGAGGACTGGGTGGTCAAGAGTACCGTCCAGCCAATGGCGCGTTTTGGTGGCACACCCTGCCGTGCGGTCTGCGGTTCGTATCGACCCACATCTGCAGGGCATGGACCTGTGGTAGCCCGTGGTACGGGCCCCGAGGGTTGTTTACTGCGTCATACCGAAACGGGAGATATGTTCGATCTGCTGCCGCAGAGCGCTCGGACCCGAGCCCTGTTCTGCATCCTTGTAGAACAGCCCCGTGCCAACACCTTTGGGTGTCGTAATGCGTCGCACTTGCAGGGACTGCTGGGTGCTGGTGGCAGAGGCTTGCGAGTACCCTTCACCTTCATTCACGCTGTAGATCAGTACGTAGGTGCGCAGCAATTGGCCACTGCCGTTGATTTTGGCGCACAGCACGTTGCCAGCTAGGGAGCCCCGCACTTGGTGTTCACAGCCAAAGGTCTCCCCTGCATTGGCCATCAGGCCATTGCCATTGGCTGTGGCGCCCAGGTTCCTGGAGAGCTCCACCAGATCCGACTGCAGGCCTTCAGACCCAATCGAATTCAATGTCCAGAATCCACGCAGGCTTTCAGCAACGGCACCATAGCCGAAGTTGAAGCGAGAAATTGCAATCTCGCCTTCGTTGGGGAATTTGATGAATCCAGTGGTTCCGGACGTAAAACGAATGCTCACGCTGCCCGCGCTGCCTGCCTCGGTTCCAGACCGAGCTCCGCTACCAAAATAGCGACCTCCGTTGTACTTGTTCAGCGATGCGGTCACTTTGTTGTCAATGACCTCTCCTACAGCAAGATAAAAGGTGGCTTGGCCGCTGCTTTCATACGCGTACATCTGCATCACCATAGTGGTGTTCTGTACATCAATGCCGAAGCCACGGCCCGGCTTGCCATCCATCTCGGACGTCACGATCCAAGTGCCTGCTTGGGGTGCGAATGCTTGCGCCAGGCTCGCCCCGGTGAGCAGTGCGGCAGCCACCAATTTCTTAAAAAACATCTACATACCCTCTCTTGAATGAATGTGTGAACTGGCTGTTGAAATGAAATGCCGAGTTGAATGTATCCCGGGCCAGCAGATTTGTAACGCATTTGCTCGCAAGGCGTCGTGACGATCTATTGATCGTCCGCGGGCCACCCCTGACTAGTTGTTTCCAACTACGCGCAGCACTTCCGCCCCATACGCCTCCAGCTTCTTCGCCCCCATGCCGCTGATGCCCTGCAGGTCGTCCAGCGACGCGGGGTTGCGCTCGGCAATGGCGGCCAGTGTGGCGTCGTGGAAGATCACATACGCGGGCAGGTTGTGCTCGCGCGCGACTTCGGCGCGCCAGGACTTGAGGTTGATGAAGCGCACCTGCGCATCCGGGCCCAGATTCGCGGCAGCGGCCGGTGGGGCGCTGCCTGTGCCTTTGCGGGTGCGTGCGCGCTTGGCGGGTGCGGCGGCGGTGGATTCGCGCAGCTGCACCGGCACCTCGCCCTTGAGCACGGCGCGCGAGCCTTCGGTGAGGCTCAGGGTGTCAAAACTGTGGCCGCTCTCCAGCATCACCTTGTGCAGGCCCACGGCGCCTGTGGCCAGCAGCTGGCGCAGCACGCCGCGCAGCTGCGCTTCGGAATACTCCTTGCCCACGCCAAAGGTCGAGAGCTTGTCGTGCCCGAACTGCTGGACTTTCTCGGTGTCCTTGCCGCGCACGATGTCCATGATGTGGCCTGTGCCAAAGGTCAGCCCACTGGCTGCGTGCACGCGGTAGATGGTGGACAGCAGCTTGCGCGCGGCGTCCGTGCCGTCCCATACCGCCGGAGGGTTCAGGCAGTTGTCGCAGTTGCCGCAGGGTGTGGACTGCTCGCCAAAGTAGGCCAGCAGCCGCACGCGGCGGCAGTCGGTGGCCTCGGCCAGCGCCAGCAGGGCGTCGAGCTTGCCGCGCAACGCCTGCTTGAACTCCTCGCCCGCCGGGCTTTCGTCGATCATGCGGCGCTGGTTGACCACGTCCTGAAGGCCATAGGCCATCCAGGCGTCGGCATTCAGCCCGTCGCGGCCTGCGCGGCCGGTCTCCTGGTAGTAGCCCTCGATGTTCTTGGGCATGTCCACATGCGCCACAAAGCGCACGTCGGGCTTGTCGATGCCCATGCCGAACGCAATGGTGGCCACCATCACGATGCCTTCCTCGCGCAGAAAGCGGTCCTGGTTCTTCTGGCGCACCTTGGTGTCCAGCCCTGCGTGGTAGGGCAGGGCGGTGAGGCCCGCATCGCTCAGCGTGGCCGCCAGTTCTTCCACCCGCTTGCGCGACTGGCAATACACCACGCCCGCCTCGCCCGCATGCTCGCGCTCAATGAAGCGCAGCAACTGCGTGGTGGCGTCCTTCTTCTCGACAATCGTGTAGCGGATGTTGGGCCGGTCAAAGCTGCTGACGAACAGGCGCGCGTCCTGCAGTTGCAGCCGCTCGACGATGTCCTCGCGCGTGAGCGCATCGGCCGTGGCCGTGAGTGCGATGCGCGGCACCTGCGGGTAGCGCTCGTGCAGCAGCGTGAGCGCCCGGTACTCGGGGCGGAAGTCGTGGCCCCACTGGCTCACGCAATGCGCCTCGTCAATCGCAAACAGGCTCAGGTGGCCGCCCTCGTACAGGCTGTCGAGCAGGCCGAGGAAACGTGGCGTGTTCAGCCTCTCCGGCGCGGCATACAGCAGCGTGATCTCGCCCGTCTGAAGCCGAAACTCCACGTCCTGCGCCTCGTCGTAGCTCAGCGTGGAGTTGAGGAACGCCGCCTCCACCCCCGCCTCGTGCAGTGCGCCCACCTGGTCGTGCATCAGCGCGATCAGCGGCGAGATCACGATGCTCACCCCGCGTCCCTGCTGCTGGCGCACGATGGCGGGCACCTGGTAGCACAGGCTCTTGCCGCCGCCGGTGGGCATCAGCACCAGTGCGTCGCCGCCATTGCTCACATGCGTGACGATCTCTGCCTGCGCGCCCCGGAAGGCCTTGTAACCGAAAACTTCGTGCAGAACGGCGGAGCAGGCCGACAGTGTCTCGCCCGGGGCAGAAATTTCGATCACATTCATCCCCGGTATTGTCCATGAGCGCCGATGCGCCCCAGCGCACGCGCTGCCGCATCAATGGCGTCGGGCGGGAGGGCCGCAAAGCCCAGACGCCAGCCTGCGATGGCAGGCGCCGTGTGGTACAGCGCGCTCAGGCTGGGGGTGGCAATGCCCAGGGCTGCCGCCTGGCGGGTGTATGCCTGTTCGCTTCCTTCGGGAAGGCGCACTGCCATCTGCAGGCCGCCCCGGCTGTCCATAGGGGTGGCCCAGGGCAGGTGGCTGTGCAGCGCCTGCAGCAGCACGTCGCGGCGGCTGCGGTATAGCTGCCGCATCAGCCGCAGGTGGGCCGCAAAGTGGCCCTGGTCCATGAAATCTGCCGCCACCGCCTGCATGGGCTGCGCGGGGTGGCCATCGTAGATGGTGCGCGCCGTCACCAGCGGAGTGACGAGTGCCTCCGGCAGCACCATGTAGGCCAGCCGCACCGACGGAAACAGTGATTTGGAGAAGGTGCCGATGTAGACCACCTGGCCTTGGTCGTCCAGCCCCTGCAGCGCTGGGGTGGGCTGGTGGTCGTACAGAAATTCGCTGTCGTAGTCATCCTCGACCAGCCAGGCCCCGGTGGCCCGGGCGTGGGCAATGAAGGCCAGCCGCCGCGCCAGCGACATCGCTTGGCCCGTGGGGAACTGGTGCGAGGGCGTCAGGTAGATCAGCCGGGGCGTGGGGCGTGCCGCGTCCAGCGTGGCGCCTTCGCCGTCCAGGGGCATGTCCACCAGGCGGGCCCCGCTGGCGCTGAAGGCCGTGCGGGCGCCCGCGTAGCCCGGGTCTTCCATCCACACCGCATCGCCGTCGTCCAGCAGCGTGGCCGACAGCAGCTGCAGCGCCTGCTGCGAACTCGTGAGCACCAGCACCTGCCCCGCGTGGCAACGCACCCCGCGCGACTGGCCGAGGTAGCGCGCAATGGCCTCGCGCAGCGCGGGCAGGCCCTGGGGGTCGCCATAGAACATCAACGCCGCCGTGTCCTGCCGCAGGCGCCGCTGCAGCAGCTGGCGCCACAGGCCTGTGGGAAAGGCCTGCAGGTCCGGGCTGCCTGCCACAAAGGCGCGCGGGCGCTCGGGCTCGTGGCAGCCCCCGGTGTCCACCATGCGCTGGCCCCGGGCCGACAGCCGCCGCTGCGCGCCCGCAGTGCCCGTCGGGCGGAGGGCGCCACTGGCCTGGCGCGGCGCGGCGGCCTCCATGTCGATGGCCACAAAACTGCCCTGGCCCACCTGGCGGCGCAGGTAGCCCTCGGTTTCCAGCTGGGCATAGGCGGCCTCCACCGTCACGCGCGACAGGCCCAGGTCCTGTGCGAGGTGGCGGCTGGACGGCAGCCGCTCGCCCAGCACGGCCTGGCCGCTGCGCACTGCCTCGCGCAGGGCGGCGCACAGGCGTGCCCGCCGTCCGCCGTCGGTCTGGGTTTCCATCAGCGCCAACAAAAGACGGGGTTTGATCGTGGCCATGGAAACAGATTGGTCTTATGTTCATCGAGAAATTGGCCTCATTTATAAGGCCAAAGCGGCGCACACTGGCAGCCATCGGTACATCACCACGGCATCACTCAAGGAGCCCCATGACCCACCCCGCCCCCGCCTCCAGCGTTCTGGCCTTTCCCGTCCCCACCCCCGCGCAGTCGTGCGACTACATGGCCGCCAAGCTCAGCTTTCATGCCGATGCCTGGGATGTGGCCGAAGACCTGCGCAACAGCGTCGATGCCATCGTGGTGATCGACACCCGCTCGCCCGCGCACTACGAACAAGGCCATGTGCCTGGCGCCGTGAGTTTTCCCCACCGCACCATGGACGCGGACAGCACGGCCCACCTGGACCGCAGCAAGGTCTATGTGACCTATTGCGACGGCATCGGCTGCAACGGCTCGACCAAGGGCGCCTACAAGCTCGCGCGTCTGGGCTTCACGGTCAAGGAGATGCTGGGCGGCCTGGACTTCTGGATCCGCGATGGCCAGCCCGTGGCCACCGGCCCCGAGCGCGGCACCATGCCCGCCGCCCGGCCCGCCATCGAGTGCGCATGTTGACCGCCACGGCTACCAGCCCGGCCCCTGCGGGCTGGGCCCTGCGCCCCGCGCTGGCGGCCGATGCCGAGGTGCTGGCCCGCCTGTGCGCGGCGCATGCGGCCTATGAGCAGATTCCGCACTGCGCCGACGGCCACGCCGAGCGGCTTGCGCACGGGCTCGAAGCCGGGCAGCTGAACGCCTGGCTGGGTTTTCTCCATGGGCGCGCTGTGGGCTACGCCAGTGCCACCCTGGACTACGCCACCCTGGCGGCGCAGCCCTTTCTGCACCTGGACTGCCTGTACCTGGACCCGCCGGCACGGGGCCTGGGGCTGGGCCGCGCATTGCTGGATGCAGCCGTGTGCCGCGCGCGCTCTCTGGGCTGCGCGCAGCTGCAGTGGCAAACCCCGGTGTGGAACGAAGGCGCGATCCGCTTTTATGACCGGCTGGGGGCCACGCGGCTGGCCAAGCAGCGTTACACCCTGGTTTGTGGCGACGTTGCGCCGACGGTGCCGAAACCCCTTGCGGGCCCGGCCGCTGAACGGGTTTCTACAATCGGGGGATGAAAACGCCTGCCTACACGCGCGCCGCGCAACTGCCCGACATCCTCGCCCAACGCATCGTCATCCTCGATGGCGCCATGGGCACCATGATCCAGCGCTTCAAGCTGGGCGAGGCGCAGTACCGGGGCGAGGGCTACACCGGGCCCGATGGCGCGGGCGACCGGTTCAAGGACTTTGCGTACGACGTGAAGGGCAACAACGAGCTGCTCAGCATCACCCGGCCCGACGTGATCCGCGACATCCACGAGCGGTACCTGGCGGCCGGCGCCGACCTCATCGAGACCAACACCTTCGGCGCAACCACCGTGGCGCAGGAGGACTACCACATGGCCGAGCTGGCGCGCGAGATGAACCTGCGCTCCGCCCAATTGGCGCGCGCTGCCTGCGACAAGTATTCGACGCCCGACAAGCCCCGCTTCGTGGCCGGCGCCCTGGGCCCCACGCCCAAGACGGCCAGTATCAGCCCCGATGTGAATGACCCCGGCGCCCGCAACATCGACTTCGAAACCCTGCGCGCTGCCTACTACGAGCAGACCGAGGCGCTGGTCGAAGGCGGCGCCGACGTGCTGCTGGTCGAGACCATCTTCGACACGCTCAATGCCAAAGCCGCGCTGTTCGCGATTGATGAGTTCTTTGAAAAGAGCGGCGAGCGCCTGCCCCTCATCATCAGTGGCACGGTGACCGATGCCTCCGGCCGCATCCTGAGTGGGCAGACGGTGACGGCTTTCTGGCACAGCGTGCGCCACTCGCGCCCCCTGGCCATCGGCCTGAACTGCGCGCTGGGCGCCACGCTGATGCGCCCCTACATCCAGGAGCTGAACCGCGTGGCCGAGGACACCTTCATCAGCTGCTACCCCAACGCCGGGCTGCCTAATCCGATGAGCGACACCGGCTTTGATGAAACGCCCGAGATCACCAGCCGCCTGGTGCACGAGTTCGCGGCCGAGGGGCTGGTCAACATCCTGGGCGGCTGCTGCGGCACCACGCCGGACCATATCGGCGCCATTGCCAAGGCGGTGGCCGATGTGCCCACGCGCAAGATGTTTTACCCTGCAGAAGCCTGAGAATTTGAGAAAAATTGGCCGCTTGCGCGCGACCATCAAGCGCTTGTAGCTACTAAATATGTAGCAATTAATGCGCCACCGCCCTGCGGTAGCGCATTGCGTGCCGCCGGAAGCTGCGGCACCCTTGCGCCTTTCCGCTGAAGTCTTTTCCGTACCCTCTGTCAGCCCCGGTCTGTTTGCCATGTCCGTTATCGCCACCTTGCCCGACACCCCCTCTGCGGAGGCTGCCGAGAAAGCCGCCGCCCACGCCGCGCTCAAGCTCGAAAAGCGCCTGGTGCGCCAAGTGGCCCAGGCCATTGGCGACTTTGGCCTCATCGAAGACGGCGACAAGGTGATGGTGTGCGTGTCGGGTGGCAAGGACAGTTATGGAATGCTGGACGTGCTGCGTTTGCTGCAGCAGCGCAACGGCAACCGCTTCGAGCTGATTGCTGTCAACCTCGACCAGAAGCAGCCCGGCTTTCCGGCCCATGTGCTGCCCGAGTATTTGACCCAGGTGGGCGTGCCCTTCCACATCGAAACGCAGGACACCTACAGCGTCGTCAAGGAGCACATCCCCGAGGGCAAGACCATGTGCAGCCTGTGCAGCCGCCTGCGCCGGGGCATCCTCTACCGCGTGGCTGACGAGCTGGGCTGCACAAGAATCGCGCTGGGCCACCACCGCGACGACATGCTGCAGACCTTCTTTCTCAACATGTTCTTCGGCGGCAAGCTCAAGGGCATGCCGCCCAAGGTGCAAAGCGACCGGGGCGACCACCTCATCATCCGCCCGCTGGCCTATGTGGCCGAAGACGACCTCACGCGCTGGGCCGAACACCGCCAGTTCCCCATCATCCCCTGCACGCTGTGTGGCAGCCAGGAGAACCTGCAGCGCAAGCAGATCGGCCAGATGCTGCGTGACTGGCAGCAGCTGTACCCCGGCCGCATCGAGAACATGGCCGTGGCGCTGCGCAACCTGGTGCCATCGCACTTCATGGACACGCGCCAGTTCGACTTCAAGGGCCTGGTGCCTAACGGCGTGCAGGATGCCGATGGCGACAAGGCGTTTGATGCCGAAGAGTTTCCAGCACAGGCCGTGGGCATGCTGGGCGGCCTGCCCCTGATGCCCCGCTGACCTGACACCGACGTTTTTTAGATTGGGCCACCCCATGACCACGCTCAAAGCCCCCGAACTCCTCCTGCCCGCTGGCTCGCTCGACAAGATGCGCGCCGCCTACGACTTTGGCGCCGACGCGGTGTACGCCGGGCAGCCGCGCTACAGCCTGCGTGCGCGCAACAACGAGTTCCGCCTGGAGCAGATCAAGCAAGGTATTGACGAGGCCCACGCACGCGGCAAGAAGTTCTTTGTGACCAGCAACCTGATTGCGCACAACGACAAGATCCGCACCTACCTGCGTGACATCGAGCCCGTGATCGACTGCAAGCCGGATGCCCTCATCATGGCCGACGCGGGCCTGATCATGATGGTCAAGGAAAAATGGCCCGAGCAGGTGGTGCACCTCTCGGTGCAGGCCAACACCACCAACTGGGCGGCCGTGAAGTTCTGGCAGAAGATGGGCGTGGAGCGCATCATCCTCTCGCGCGAATTGAGCCTGGACGAGATCGAGAAAATCCGCCAGGAATGCCCCGACATGGAGCTGGAAGTGTTCGTGCACGGCGCGCTGTGCATCGCGTACTCGGGCCGCTGCCTGCTCAGCGGCTACTTCAACCACCGCGACCCCAACCAGGGCACCTGCACCAACGCCTGCCGCTGGAACTACGCCACGCACGACGCCGACATCGACCCCACCACGGGCGAAGCCATTGCGCAGAAGATGGAAGGCGACTTCAACTTCGAGGCCGCGCAGCAGAAGGCCGAGCAATCCTTTGCCTCCACCACCGGCAGCGGCCAGCGCCACCCCAAGGCCGACAAGGTCTACCTCATCGAAGAGGCCGGCCGCCCCGGCCAGCTCATGCCCATCATGGAGGACGAGCACGGCACCTACATCATGAACAGCAAGGACCTGCGCGCGGTGGAGCATGTGGCGCGCCTGGCGCAGATCGGTGTCGATTCGCTCAAGATCGAAGGCCGCACCAAGAGCCTGTACTACGTGGCCCGCACCGCCCAGGTCTACCGCCGCGCCATCGACGATGCCGTGGCCGGCCGCCCGTTCAACCCCGAGCTGCTGATCGAGCTGGAAGGCCTGTCCAACCGCGGCTACACCGGCGGCCTGCTGGAGCGCCGCCCCAGCAACGACTACCAGAACTACCTCAGCGGCCACTCGGCAACCCAGCGCAGCCAGTACGTGGGCGAGGTGCTGGGAGCTGAAGGTCAGGCCGAGGTGGGGCTGTCAGGCGACTGGGTGCAGGTCGAAACCAAGAACCACTTTGCCGTGGGCGATTTGATTGAAGTGGTGCACCCCAGCGGCAACACCACGTTGCGCCTGCACGAGATGCGCAACGTGGAAGGCCAGCCCGTGCAGGTCGCCCAGGGCAGCCCGGTGCGCGTGTGGATTCCGCTGCCCGCACGCTACAGCGGCGCGCTGCTGGCACGCGTCATCGAATCGCAGCCGCCTGCGGCGGCGGCAGAGCCTGCGCTGGCCGCCTGATTTTTTGATAACGACCCGGGGGCTCCCGCATGACAACTTTTTTTGAATGCAGCCCCCACCGGGTCGTTGCGGTTGCTGTGCTTGGTGTGGTTTTGTCTGGCGGTGCCAGCGCCCAGGCCCCCACCGTCGCCCCCGCCAAGCAGCGCTACGTGCAGGGCTCGTGGGTCAACCTGCGCGAGTCGGCCCAGTCGCAAGCGCGCGTGGTGGCCCAGGTGCCTGCCAACACCGTGCTGCAACAGCTCACCGAGCGCGACGGTTGGTGCGCCGTGCTCTATGCAGGCGACGCGCGCCTGGGTCCGCCATTGCCTGAGCCATTGCAAGCCCATGTGGCCTGCAACCTACTGGCCGACCAGCCCCTGACCCTGGCCCAGGCGGGCAAGGACGCTGCCCGCGCCTTCTGGGTGGCGCCGTCGGCCAACCGCATGCGGGCCTACGGCAACGCCCTGCCACGCCCGCCCGCGCTGCAACTGCCCGCGCTGGCCAAGAGCCACGCGCATGAAATGCCGGTGCAGTACCCCACCCGAGCTGAGTGGGAAGCCGCCAAGAAGCTCATGCGCGCTGGCGTGGTGCTGCGGCCCGAGCAGGAGATCGACCGGGGCAGCCCCATCAACCCGCTGGACGACCTGAAGCTGGCCACCCGTGCCGTGGACCACATTCCCGCCGTGACCCCTTTGGCCGCTAAGCCTAACTTGCCAGCGATTGCCCCGTCGTACTTTCGGTCCCACACCGGCGTGGCCCTGTTGCACGAGACCGATGCCGACGGCCTGGCCGCCGTGGCGGGCACCCGCATCAGCGTCATCCCTACCGGCGTGCCCGTGGGGCGGTTCAATCGCCACAGTGGTCCCGAAATCGAGTACATCACCGGCTTCTGGGACGTGGGCACTGCCGACCAGGCCTTTGCCCCTGCGCTGACCCTCTATGCCATTACCCACCAGGGCCTGGTGGGGGCCCACACCGTGCGCCAGCGCTATTGGGACATCAGCAATGAAGAGCACTACTGCGGTGGCCACTACCCCGGCCGGGGGTTCAATGACCCCGGCGAGGAAGCCCAGCCCTTGCGCGGCTACGCCCGGCTGCCGGAAAGCGCCGAGGTGCTGGCCCGCCTGGTGGTGCCCGGCAAGCTGCCGCCCGATGCGGTGAAGGTAAAGACCCGGCGCTACGCCACCAGCTGGATGCAGCCCGCCGACCCGCCCATCCGCGACAAGCCCACACGCAAGCACACCGCCGTGCTGGTGCACGAGATCGACCTGGACCGCGATGGCGTGGCCGACATCCTGCGCATCGACACGCCTTCGCCCGGTGGCATGAGTTTTGAGCCCATCTTTGAATGGCGCTGGTACCTCAACATCAACGGCCAGTGGTTCCGGGCCGGGCATTGGGTGGATCAGGAGTGCACCTGAGCGGCCCCTGAGGAGGGGCGCTGTGGCCTGCAACCTGCCAACGGCCCGAGCAGGTCCCCCGCCCCCGGTGGTTTTGGGTAGCATCGTTTCGGAGATCGCCCATGGGGTTTGCCAGCCAGCGCCTGGCACGCAGCCCCGACCCCCACGAAAGGCCCGCCCATGTCCGTTGAGTCCCATCCCCCCTGCGTGCGGGAGTTGCGCCAGGTTTTGTTGTGGCCGCTGCGCCTGATGCCGGTGCGGGGCTCCGAGGGGCGGCACGCCAAGCCCTGGGAGGTGCTGGCGGACATGGGCGAGGCCTCGCCCTGGCGCGAGGTGGTGGATGAGTTCACGGGCGACAGCCAGCGGTTTCACGAGCGGCATTACAACGAGTTCGTGACCTTTTTGCCCTATGTGCAGCGCTTCCTGTACGGCGAGGGGCGCAGCCAGAAAGGTGGCAGCGCCACGGGCTCGCCGATGCGGGTGTTCCGGCGCAGCGATGTCAGCGCCGTGCGGGCGGTGCTGCACCCCGGCGCGGTGCCGATCACGCTCGACATCGTCCATGTGGACCTGTACTTCTTTCTTGACCTGGACCTGGTGCTGCTCAATGTCGAGGTCAGCGCGCGCGACCTGGCGCTGCCCCAGGCGCAGGAGCTGCTGTACCGCTTCGGCCGGGGCTACCCGGCCGGCTGGGACGCGGACGGCCACGCCCAGCACTGCCTGTTCAGCGCCGAGTGGCTGGACCCCGCCGGGCAGGTGCTGGCCCAGTCCGACGCCAACCAGCGCGACCTCTTCATGGCCCATGTCAGCAGCCACCGCGCCCCGCGCATCGCGGCCCACTGGGCCTGGCTGCTGGAGCCGCTGGTGAGCGATCATTCCGAGCGCAGCGGCCCCCTGCGCTACCGGCAGATCGAGTACTACCGCATGCCGCAGCTGGCGTTTCTGGCGCTGGACGACCCGCGCGCCTTGAGCCGCAGCGACTTCGTGCGCCTGGGGCTGGTGACCGGCGCGGCCCGGCCGGGCGACGACCCCTGCCTGCCCTATGCCGAAGAGCACCTGGCCGACTTTGAACAGCGGTTCTGCTACGACCGCTTCTGGAGCAGCAGCGGCGCCGCCCCCTACACGCGCTATCTGTGCAGCGGCCATTCGCTGCTGGTGCTGGGCGACGCCAACAGCCCGTTTTTTGTCTGCCGCGACCGGGGTGTGCTCGCGCAGTTCCGGCACCAGCATTTCTTGCTGTTCCTGATTGCGCATTTCCAGAAAGCGGCGCTGCTGATGTTCTCGGACCGGCTGGCCGAGGCCCTGAAGAACCTGGACATTGCCGACGCTGCCAGCGTGCGCCGCTTCAAGCGCACCATCCGCGACAGCTTTGCGAGTTTTCTGCGCTTCACGCACCGGTACTGGTTCCATGAGGTGTCCGAGCAGGCCCAGGTGCGCGCGCTGTTCCGCATGTGCTCCAGCCACTTGGGGCTCGACCCGCTCTACACCGAGGTCAAGGAGCGGATCGGCGAGATGAACCAGTACCTGGACGCGGACAGCCTGCGCCGCCAGGCCAACACCGTGGTGCGGCTGACGGTGGTGACCATCTTTGGCCTGATCGGCACCGTGACCACGGGCTTTCTGGGCATGAACCTGCTGGCCGAGGCCGATGCGCCGGTGGGGCAGAAGCTGGGCATCTTTGCGCTGGTGTTTGTGTTCACCACCGCGCTCACGGTCTACACCATGGTCAAGTCCAAGCGCCTGTCGGACTTTCTGGACGTGCTCTCGGACGAGCGTGCCAGCGCCTGGCAAAAAGTCAGGGCGCTGGGGCTGGTGTGGCGGCGCACGGGGGAGTGATACGGCTTCGCCTTCAACCGCATCACGTCGTTGGTTCGCCTTGCCGTGCTACAGCACGGTCTGCGGCTTCCCGCCTGGTTATGCGGTCGAATGCAAATCCGTAGGACGCGCCCGCGCTTTACCGTGCTCCCGGCTGCCGCAGCAGCGCCGCCAGCACCAGCGCCTCGGCCACCACCTCCAGCACCTCTTCCAGCGTTGCCAGCCACTGCGGCAGCGCTGGCAGCCAGGGCCCGTGGGGCTGCAGCGCGGGCCACTGGTCCACGGCAATCGCCGCCAGCCCCACGGCAAAACCGGCCCACAGCAGGCAGCGCGTGCTGCGGTGGCCCAGGGCCTGGTGCAGCCACGCCAGCATGGCCCCGCCCACCCCGGCCACTGCCAGCATCGGCGCCTCGCGCACGGGGCCCCAGCGGCAGGCATCTGTCCATTCGTGGCAGCGGAACTTCCACAGCTCGTGCAGCATGAACTGCTCGTCCACCGCGAGCACTGCAAACGCCAGCGCCAGGCACACGCCCAGCCGCCAGGGCAGGCAGCGCTCGGCCGTGAGGCGCAGCGCGGTGGTGCACAGCGCCAGCAGCAAGGCGCTGGAGAGCCAGGCAGCGGGCGAATGGTCGGAGCGAAAGGCGCGCTCCCAGCCCGGCGCAAACAACCAGGCGGCCAGCAGCAAATAGCCCAGCACCGCACACAGCAGGGCGCTGGCCACCCACCGGTGGGGCGGGGGCAGGGCGCTGCGGGAGGGGGCGGGAGCAGGTTCTGAAGGCATGGCGGGCGGAGCGGGCGTGAGGGGTGCCCGGATTTTGAGTCAAAAACGGCCTCTGCGCGCTATGGATATGTCTTATAAGCTATGTAAATGATAGCAATTGCAGCCTACATGCAGTGCAAGCGCTGCACAGGCGCCAGGACTGGTCATGCGCAGGGAATGGCGACAGAATCCGGCATCCTCCCGCTTGCCCTGTATGGCCCTCCCCATCGACCCTTCGCGCAACGCCTTGCCCCCCGTGGCCCAGTTTCTGGCCGAGGCCGCGCTGCAGCGGCAGACGGCGCTGCTGGGGCTGGACAAGAAGCCCGGCGTGGCCCCTGCGCCGCTGCCCCCGGCCGATGCCAGTGCGCCGCCGCCCACGGCCACCTCGCCCAGCCCGGCGGCCGGGCCTTTGCCGGTACCGGCCGACAAGGCCAGCATCTCGCCCCAGGCGCGCGAGCAGCTGGGGGCCGGTTTTGAGCCCCGGCGCGAAGCGGCGGGCCCCGGTGCGCGTGCCGTGGGGGCTGCGCCGGGCACGCGGCCGGGGC